>NZ_NCGB01000046.1:0-18650 GCF_002278865.1 Sphingomonas sp. 28-62-11
GAGAATCGCGATCCAGCCCATCCAGCCATAAACAGGATGGGGGGTGAGGGTATCGAGTTCGGTAAAGTCCCAGGGTCCTTCGATCACGTTGCCCTTTGGCGGTCGCGCCGGCCTTTCGCCAAACAGATCGGCAAAGGTCTGCGGGCAAACACCGAGATTAAGGCGCCACACCCCCGCTCGGTCGAGCCACGAGCCTCTATCTCCCGCTCCATCACGATCCTTTACCGTCGCAAGATATGTCCCGCGCGCAAACCGGTTGCCGGGATTATAGAAGAAAGAGGTCTCGCCCCAAGCCTCGACGATATTGACGCCGTCGAGCTGTGCGAGGTGCTCAATGGCCATCCGCATCTCGAATTCAGCCATCGTCCTGCGCCACTTTCGACATCTGGGCCGCAACTCGATTGAGATAGTCGCGAAGAGTCTTCCCCGACTCCACGCTGAACACCGCGTCGGTCGCTTCGCAGCGATCGAGCCTGTCGACGCGGAAAACGCGAAAATCGCCGCGTAGCTCGCACCACGCGGAAAAGGTCCAGACTTGCCCCCAATATTCTGTCTGCAAGGGGCGCACGGTCCGCTCCGACACGTCGCCGCTCAGAGACAGATAGGCGATGCGCAACTTATGCCCCGCCCTGATCGCTCGGCGAATAATTGGCAGGAATGTAAAGCCCCTTCGCTTGAATGCGGGTTGGTACACGCCAAACCCCCAATCGGACGGCGCGCGGCGGCGCAGCGCCGCATGCCGCTCGATCTTGGCCAATAACGAGATCGCTGCTGTGGTCAGTTCCTCATCGGCTGTTTTGCGAACGATCTCCATTCCCAGCGTCAGGGCTTCAAGCTCCGCACCGGTCAACGCCATGGGCGGCAGGAAAACGGGTTCGCGCAGGATATAGCCAAGCCCGCGCTCACCCTCTATCGATACGCCCGATGCGATAAGGGATGCGATGTCGCGATATATGGTGCGCGCCGACACACTGAGCGCTTCGGCCAGGTCATCGGCCTTGTGCAGACGTCCATCACGCACAATCTCGACGATTTCGGCAAGACGTTCGGCACGACGCATCGCGCTCGCTAGGCTGTCACTTCGAGCACGGCATGACGCATTGTCACGGATGATCCGTCGATCGCGCTGATGAATGGCCGGGCCTCCTCAGCTCTTCCTATGCTCGCAGCAGCCGCCTTGGCGTCGTCCATTGACGCCCACTCAATATGCTCGATCCATTCGCCATCCTCGGTGCAGGATAGGCTGCGGGCGATGAACCCGGGCCGCCCGGTGACCCACGCATTGAAGTCCGCCGCCGCATTCGTAAAAGCGGCGGTATCTGTGCCCTGTATGAGCCGGAAAAGAACGCATTCGATGACGTGCTTGCTCATGCTTGTCTCCCTTTAGCATCGCCACGTCTTAAGCAAAGGCTCCTGACAATTGATGTCAGAAGAAATGCGCGCCTTCGATGCACGGCCAGAACCTGGGTTGGCTGCGCTCGCAAGCGATCTCCCCAGCGCCAAGGAGGGCATGAGCCGAAAGCTGCCGGTCGGCCATCATTACAGTCAGCCGTTCCATCGCGACTTCGCCGTTCCAAACTCAGCGCTTCTCCACGCCCCAGCGCCAGCGCCAGCCGCCGTCGGTCTTGTGGTACACCAGAACGACCAGCGGGGTCGCCAGCGCGATGGCGACAATTGCCCGCGAGAGGTCATCCGGCAGATAGGGCGCGATCAATTTGATCGCTACGGCATAGCCGAGCACGATCGCCCAGCCCTGCCACGTGACCGGGGTTGCCCCATAGCCGAACAGATGCGGTGCGAACCAATAACCCGGGCGGACGGTCCAGTTTTTGCGGATATCGTCGATCGTCATGGCATTTCCTCCTGCCGGGGCGGTCGCCCGCGTTTGGCGGTTTCGCTTACCGCCACCTTCACCCCGCGCCGTGTGAGCGCTTCCCGCAGCAGATATTCGACCTGAGCGTTGACGCTGCGCAAGTCGCCCGCCGCACTCCGTTCGATCGCGGCATAGAGCGCCGGATCGAGACGGAGCGGAAAGGCTTTCTTGGGCAGCGCCATTGCCGTTCAGCGGATCAGTAGATCGAGCCGGCATTGACGATGGGCTGGGTTTCCCGCTCACCGCACAACACGACCATCAGGTTGGAGACCATCGCCGCGCGACGCTCGTCATCCAGTTCGACGACATTCTTGGCCGACAGCATGTCGAGCGCCATTTCGACCATCCCGACAGCGCCCTCGACCAGCGTCTTGCGCGCCGCGACGACGGCCTCGGCCTGCTGGCGACGCAGCATCGCGCCGGCGATTTCCTGCGCATAGGCAAGGTGCGTAAAGCCGCATTCGTCGACGGTGATCCCCGCCACTGACAGCCGCTCCTTCAGCTCACTGCGCAGTTCGGCCCCGACCTGATCATGGTTGCCGCGCAGCGTGATTTCCTGATGCGCGAAATCGTCGTACGGATAGCGCGATCCGATGGTACGCACCGCCGCCTCGATCTGGGCGAGCACGAACGCCTTGTAATCATCGACGTCGAACAGCGCCTGCGCGGTATCCGTGACGCGCCACACTACTTGCGCGGCCATCTCGATCGGGTTGCCGCGCAGATCGTTGACCTTGATCTTCTCTGAAATCAGGTTGTTCGCGCGCAGGGAGACTTTGTTCTTGCCCATCCACGGCCAGGTCCAGCGCAGGCCGTTGATCCGATCACTGCCCTTATACGCGCCGAACAGGGTGATCGCTGCGGCCTGGTTCGGCTGGAGCATGTAAAAGCCCGACGCCACGAACAGGAGCACGATACCCCCTGCGATAACAATGCCCAACCCCAGGAGTTTCAGGGTTGGGAGCATCACGCCACCGGCGATCGTCACAATGATCGAAACCAGCAACACGACCAGCATCACATACCCGTTCGACGCCGTCGCCGGATAATCCTTGCTCCGTGCCATCACCGACGTGTCGCCCATCGACTCAACCATTCTTGCCTCCCGTTAATGTGATATCATATTTATATCGCATAGAAGGGGTCGGCAAGCGAAATCGTTGCGCATACGAAAAGGGGCGACGATGCCCGTGCACCGCCGCCCCTTTTAGGACTGTGTTAACCTAACCCCCCCGTTCGCCCTGAGCGAAGTCGAAGCCTGTCCTGAGCGACTGCCGCAGGCAGGCAGTCGAAGGGGGCACGCACAGCGCTTGGGCTTTGACTTCGCTCAGCCCGAACGTCGTAGTATGATTCAAAATCAGTCCAAGCCGCTCCAGAAACGTTCGCTTACTTCAGAACGATCGTCACCGCGCGGCGGTTCTGTGCCCAGCTGCCTTCGTCCGAGCCCAGCGCGATCGGGCGTTCCTTTCCATAGCTGATCGTGGTGATCCGCGTCGGGCTGATCCCCTTGGCGGCAAGATAGTTCTTGGTCGCATTGGCACGGCGGTCACCGAGCGCGAGGTTATATTCGCGCGTGCCGCGTTCGTCACAATGCCCCTCGATTGTCACAGGAACGTCGGGATATTTGGAGAGCCAAGCGGCCTGGCTGTCCAGCGTCGCGCGTGCCTGCGAATCGATGTCATATTCATCGAGCGCGAAACGGATCGTGTCGCTGGCAATCGAGCGCAGGAAATCGGCTGCCGTGCCCGGGATGATTCCATCACCGGTATTGTCCTGATAACCAGGTGCCGTCGACCCAACCGGGCCGGGGGGCAGCGCTTCCTTGCGCTTGGTAGTGCAGCCCGCGGTGGTAATCAGCGCGGCAGCGATGATGATCGTCGTCGTCAGTCTGGCCATTTTCGTCCTCCTTCGACTTGGTCGTTCGTTTCCGCCCTTACAAATTCAGCGGTAGTTTGGCGTCATGGTTGCGTGCCTGTCAAACATTAGAATTGTTACGGGCGTAGGGGCCCCCAACCGGGATCGGAGCCGTACAGCGGCGTTGGCAGCTTGCGTTCGTTCACGCCGGTCAGGTCCACCGACCACAGATCGGCGGTGCCCGCGCGGCCCTGACCCGACCGGAAGAACATCAACACCCGGCCATTGGGCGACCAGCTCGGCGATTCGTCCTGCCAGTCATCAGTCAGCAATTTCTCGCCGCCGCCCGAGGGGCTCATGATGCCGACCCTGAAGTTGCCCGTTACGCGGGTGAACGCGATCAGGTCCCCGCGCGGACTCCAGACCGGGGTCGCATAGCGCCCGCCGCCAAAGCTGATCCGGCGCTGGTCCGAACCGTCGGCGTTCATCACATAAAGCTGCTGCCCGCCCGAGCGATCGCTTTCGAACACGATCCGGCTGCCATCGGGTGAATAGCTGCCGCCGGTATCGATTCCGGGCGCGTTGGTGAGCCGCTGCGGCTGCCCGCCCGACGCCGAAACGCGGTAGACATCGGTGTTGCCGCCGACCGCCATTGAGAACAGGATATAGCGGCCATCAGGCGAGAAACGCGGTGCAAAGGAGAGGTTGCCCGGCGGCACCACCTGGCGCTGGCGACCGCTGCCGATGTCATAGACATAAATCGCCGGACGATCGCCGACATAGCTCATATAGACGATCGACTGCTGGTTCGGCGCGAAGCGAGGCGTGAGCACGATCGACTGGCCGTTGGTAAGGAACCGGTGGTTCGCCCCGTCCTGATCCATGATCGCAAGGCGCTTGATCTTGCGGTTTTTAGGCCCGGTTTCAGAGATATAGACGACACGGCTGTCGAAATAGGGGCCCTCGCCGGTCAGCCGCGTATAGACCATGTCGGCGCATTTATGGGCTGCGCGCCGCCAGTCTGCGGGCGGGACGACAAAGCCCTGCCGCGCCAGTTCGATCCGCGAGAAAACGTCGTACAGATAGCAGCCGACCGTCAGCGTCCCGTCACCATTGGCGCGGATAAAGCCCTGGACGAGCGCTTGTGCGCCGGTGCCGCCCCAGTAATCGAACTGGGGTGCGGTCACTTCGGGATAATCGACCGGGCGGAGCGCATTGGCACCCAGCGGGCTGAACAGGCCCGAGTTCTTGAGATCGGCAGTAATGACATCGGCAAGCTGCCGGCCAAGCGCATCGGTCGATCCCGCGGCGGTCGAGGTGACGGTGAAGGCGGGCATCACCGGAATGGCGATTGGCAGCGGGGCGGAGATACCGCCCGTCACCGAAACCTCAAGCGGCGGCGGCCCAGCGGGAGTCTGATCCTGCGCCTGGCCAGTAGGCGGCGGTGCGGCCTCCTGCGCGGCGGCGGGCACGGCGGCACAAAGCAGCAATGCCGCCAGCGACCAGAGCTTCGAAACGCGGTACATCATGCCAGACCCATCCTCAGCGCAGTTGCCATTTGTAGTTGATATTGTTCCAGCCGCCATTCGGCGTTTGGTAATATTCGGGCGGCAAGCGGAGCGGCGAGCAGCCCTTGAAAGCAGCGATTCCCAGATCGATAACGCGCCGGGCATACCGCCCCGCTTCGCCATCTGTCCCAATTTGACGCACCATCGTCGGCGTTGCTGCCAAAGTACCATCGGGGTTGAGCCGCAAATTGAGCACCGTGATGATCTCGTTTGCGCCCGGCCCGGGATTTACCTGACGATCGGCGCAGGGCTGGATCTGTCGCGAGATTGCGTCCTGGATGCTCGCCAGCGCCTTCGCATCGATGACCGCAGCGCGCGGCGTGGTCGATCGGCTGGTGCTGGGCTTGTCCGTGAGCCCTTTCAGGAAATCATCGCCGAGCCGCGATCCGCGCGGGCGTGGCTTGTCCGATGCGGGATCGGTGCCGGTCGAAGCCTTGCGCGTGGGCTTGGCCGGGGTCGCCGGGGTCGCTTCGCGCTTGGGCGGTGATTTGGCGGCTTTCTGCGGCGATTCGGGCGTCGGCTTTTTCGGCTGCGGCTTTGCCTTTTCGGCGGGCTTGGGCGGCGGCACCGGATCGGGCTGTGGCGCAGGTGGCACCGGGGCGGGTGCCGCTTCCTGTGGCTGCGGCGGAGCGGCATCCTCGGGCGGGCCCGCATCGGGCGCCCGCGATTCGGCAGGCGGCACGCGCGATTGTGGCGCGGTCGCGACGAGACCCACCTCATCGACCAGCGACACTTCAATCGGCGTTTCCAGCGACTTCATCGGTTTTTGATTGAACAGGAAACTCGCGGACAGCAGCGCAAACACCGCGACATGTACGACCACGGCAATCGCCAGCCCGGCGGCATCGGATCGGTCCATCGCCACGGGTTCACCCGCCGACACAAGAAGAACGAGCGGCGATCAACGCGCGTCCTTCCCGACCGTTACCAGCGCGACCCGGTTCAACCCGGCGCGGTTCAACTCACCCATCACCCGCATCACCCGGCCATATTCGAGCCCGCGATCAGCGCGCAGATACACTTCAGGCGGCCTGCCATCGGCGGTCTTCGCGGCGATCTGCCCCAGCACATCGGGCAACACCGCCTCGCTCACTTCATCATCATTCACGAACAGGCGGCCCTGATCGTCAAGCGCGATCTGGATGGGTTTCTGATCCTGATCGAGCGGCTTGGCGCGGCTGTCAGGCAGGTTCACGGGGACGCCTGCCGTCAGCAAGGGCGCGGTGACCATGAAGATGATCAGCAGCACCAGCATCACATCGACCATCGGCGTGACGTTGATATCGGCCATTGGCGCACGGCGGCCCCGGGCGCGGTGTGAGGGCAGGTTGATTGCCATTATTGTTTCGCCTTCATCGCCGGACCTTCGAGCTGGCGGCTGAGGGTGGCGTGGAAGGCATCGGCGAACCGATTGAGCCGCGCCTCTATGCGGTTGATGGCATGGCTGTAGCGATTATAGCCGATCACCGCCGGGATCGCCGCGAACAGGCCGATCGCGGTCGCGAACAGCGCCTCGGCAATCCCCGGTGCGACCACCGCGAGCGACGTGCTCTGCGCGGCCGCGATGCTCGAAAAGCTGCGCATGATGCCCCAGACGGTGCCGAACAAACCGACAAAAGGCGCAACCGAGCCGACCGTCGCGAGAATGTTCAGCCGATCCGACAGCTTGTCGATCTCCGCCGCCACCGATGATCCCATCGCCGTGGCGAGCCGCTCGCGCGTGCCTTCCTTGTCGATCGTGGTGCCCGCCGTCGATCGGCGCCATTCGGTGACGCCTGCGGTAAAGACGCGCGCAACGGGCAGATCGCTCTCCCCCTCGCTGCGGTGAAAGGCATCGATATCGCTCGCGTTCCAGAAATCACGTTCGAAACGCTCACCGCGTCGCCGCGCGTTGCCGACCTTGATCGCCAGCGCAACAATGACACCCCAGGTCCAGATGCTTGCCAGCAGCAAGCCGACCATCACCACTTTTACGACGATATCGGCCTGCAGAAACAACGCCACGGGCGATAGCGTCGACGGATCGGTATTCAGGACGAAGTTCATTGCGCTCTCATTCCCCCATCGCATCGGTTTGCGGTTCGCTCAGCTCAACGTCTGTCCACACCAACCGTTCAAATGCCGTTACCCAATGCTTCGGCTGCCGTCGTGCCCGACCACCGAGTGAGACGAACACCGCCGTCACATCGGCGTCTGCCAGTATCAACCCGCTCCGTATGACTCGTTGATGAATGCGGCACGAAGCGGGCCGAATGGTGATCAATCGGCTCGCCACGACGAGCGCATCATCGAGCCGGGCAGGCGCGCGGTAACGAATGGCAAGGTCGCTGACGGCATAGGCGCCCTCGCCCGCTTCATGCGCCGCGCGCTGATCAATCCCCGCCAGCCGCAACATGTCAGACCGGCCCCGCTCCATCCAACGCAGGTAATTGGCATGGTATACGACGCCCGACAAATCGGTGTCCTCAAAATAGACGCGCACCCCCAGCCGGTGCTCTCGCCCTTCAAAGCGGCCCTGGACGGGCAGGTCATGCGCATCATTTTCCACGCCTTTGCCCTAGCCGACCACCTCGATCAGCGGAACCCCGGCCAATGCCAGCTGTGCCAGATCGATCCTGCTGGACGGCGACGGGCCGCACGATAGGATGGCGGAGATGACCATCCCTGCCCTCAGCATTCGCGGCCTAGCCAAAGCGTTCGACAAACCCGTCATTACCGGGCTCGACCTTGATGTGCCCGCCGGCCAGCTTTATGCGCTGCTCGGCCCCAATGGCGCGGGCAAGACGACGACCTTGCGGATGGTGACCGGGCTGACCAAACCCGATGCCGGGACGATCGAGATTTACGGCATCGATACCCAGCATCAACCGAATGCCGCCAAGGCGATCACCGCCTGGCTGCCCGACGAACCGATGCTTTACGACAAGCTGACCCCCGCAGAATATCTCGCCTTTGTCGCCGGGCTGTGGCGAATCAAGCCGCGCGAGGCCGCGCCTGCTGCCGAGGAATTGCTGCACTGGCTCGAGCTGTGGGACGTGCGCGATACGCGGTGCGAGGGGTTTTCGCGCGGCATGAAGCAAAAGGTCGCGCTGGCGGGCGCGCTGATCCATAAGCCCCGGCTCCTGATCCTCGATGAACCGCTGACTGGGCTCGACGCTCAGATGGCGCGCAGCGTGAAGGATGCCCTACGCGCGCAGGTTGATGGCGGCGCAACGGTGATCGTCACCACGCATATCCTGGAAGTCGCCGAACGGCTCGCCGATCGAATCGGCATCATCGCCCGCGGCAAAATGCTGGTCGAAGGCACGATGGCCGAACTGCGCGACAAGGTCGGATCGGACGATTCGACGCTTGAGGATGCGTTTATTCGCCTGACATCGGCACCCGAATGACCAGGCTGATGCGCGGCCTGCCCGCGGGATCGCTGGGCTGGCTGGTGCTGCATGAACTGCGGCTCAACCTGCGCGGGGTAGCGCGAAAATCGCGGACGACCTGGATCGGCCTCGTCCTGCTGATCGGCTATATCGCGATTGGCCTATCGATCGCGTACGGCGTGCGCGACGTGCCGTTTTCGCTTGGCCCGGCGCTGCGCAACGGCATGCTCGCAGCGAGCCTGCTCGTCTTGTCGTTCATGGTGACGCAAAGCGTGCTCGCGAGCCACCGGACATTGTACGATTCAGGCGATCTCGATCTGTTGCTGTCTGCACCGGTGGGTGAACGCCGGGTGCTGCGTGCCAAGCTGATCGGTATCGCCGGATCGATCGTGCTGAGCTACGCCGTGCTGACTCTGCCGATCGTCGTGCCGATCGCACTACTTGGCCACCCGCAGCTGTTCGGGATCGTCGCGCTGCTGGCCGCGCTCGCGCTGGTGGCGGCCTGTTTTGGCCTGTCGGTCACGCTGCTGCTCGCCTGGATCGCCGGCCCCCGCGCCGCGCGCACCGTGGGGCAGATTGCCGCTGCTTTGCTGGGCGGCAGTTTCTTCATCGCCTCGCAGCTGATGTCACGCGAGCGGCCGGGGCGCGGCCGCGGCATCATCATCGATTATGTCCAGAACAGCACATGGGGGCAGGGGCCGCTGGGATCGCTGCCGGGGCGTGCTGGCTTTGGCGATCCGCTCGCCATTGCGATCATCTTTGGTGGCGCAGTGATTTTGTTCGCCATCGCCAGCCGGGTGTTTCAGTCGCGCTTTCTGGCGAGCTACCAGGCGGCGGGGATGCGGCTGGCGCGCACAAAAACGTCGCGGCGTAGCATCGCGCGGCATTTCCGATCGGGGCTGTTCGCCACCATCTTTGCCAAGGAATATCGCCTGCTGTTGCGGGATCCCGCGCTCGCCTTTCAAATCGTCTTGCGGCTCGTCTATCTCGCGCCAATCATGTTCATCGGCTTTGGCGGGCGCGGTGGGTCTGCGGTGCCGATGGCAGCGACGCTGGCCTTTGCGAGCGTCATCGTGATCGGCCAGCTGGCCGGCAGCTTTGCCTGGCTGACCATATCAGCCGAGGATACGCCCGATCTGTTGACCGTCGCGCCCGTCGACAAGGCTAAGGCAAACCGTGCCAAGCTGTTCGCTGCGCTCGCGATGGCCGCGCCGATCGGCATCATACTGCCAATCGCAGTGGGGCTGCAAACCGTACCGGGCGGCATTTGGACGCTGGTGATGACGGCGGTGGGCGGCACGCTCGCCGGGGTAACCGAGCTCACCCTCGGCAAGCCGATGCCGCGCAAATCGTTCAACCAGCGCAAGGGCGGCGGGGTGATCGCCGGGCTGCTGAGCTTCATCATCACCGCGATCTGCGGCGCGGTTGCGGGGTTGGGCGTTTACCTATTGGGGTAGCCACGCCGCCTAATCCTGCTCAAACAGCCCGTCCTGACTGCCCGCTGGCGGATTGAGCCCGAGATGTTTCCATCCGCGCGCGTTCAGGCACCGCCCCCGCGCGGTGCGCGCGACCAGCCCGAGCTGGATCAGATAGGGCTCGATCACTTCCTCGATCGTGTCGCGCGGCTCGCTGAGACCCGCCGCCAGCGTTTCCACCCCCACCGGCCCACCGCGATAAATATCGGCGATCATCGTCAGGTAACGCCGGTCCATTGCGTCGAGCCCGAGCGTATCGACCTCCAGCCGGTTGAGCGCAGCATCCGCAGCCGTCGCATCGACGATGGCGTGCCCGGCGGCATGCGCAAAATCCCGCACCCGGCGCAGCAACCGCCCAGCGATGCGCGGCGTGCCGCGTGCGCGCCGCGCGATTTCGGTAGCGCCGTCGGGGGCAAGCGCCAACCCAAGCAGCCCGGCAGCGCGCGCCACCACTTTTTCGAGCTCGGCGACGGTGTAGAAGTTGAGCCGCACCGGAATGCCGAAGCGATCCCGTAACGGCGTGGTGAGCAGCCCCTGCCGCGTGGTCGCGCCGACCAGCGTGAACTTCGGCAAATCGATCCGCACGCTGCGCGCCGATGGCCCCTCCCCGATCATCAGATCAAGCGCGCGATCCTCCATTGCCGGATAGAGGATTTCCTCGACCGCGGGCGCGAGCCGATGGATCTCATCGATGAACAGCACATCGCCATCCTCGAGGTTGGTCAGAAGCGCCGCGAGATCACCCGATTTGGCGATGACCGGGCCGGAAGTGGCGCGAAATCCGACACCAAGCTCACGTGCGATGATCTGCGCGAGCGTCGTCTTGCCGAGCCCCGGCGGCCCGAAGAACAACACATGATCGAGCGCATCGCCGCGCGCCTTCGCGGCGTTGATAAAGACGCGCAAATTCTCCCGCGCCGCCTGCTGCCCGACAAATTCGTCGAGCGATTTCGGGCGCAGAGCGGCGTCGACATCCTCGGGCGTACGCGCGGGGGTAAGGAGGCGATCGTCGGTCATTTCGGCGCGTTCAAGGCAATGCGGTTGCCCTCACTATCCTCGATCTCTGCAACAAATCCAAAAGCGCCGACGTCCTTCTTGTCGTAAAGGATTTTGGCCCCGTGCGCTTTTGCCCGCGCAATCACCGCGTCGATATCGGCGACCCCGAAATAGACGATCGGGCCGGTTTTGCCCGGCACATAGACATCGCCCTTCACCAGCGCGCCCGATGCCCCCGTCGCGCCTTCAGCCGCCGGGAACAACGCCATATCATAGCCATCGATCGTCTGCCGTTCGAGCGCGAAGCCGAACACCGCCGTGTAAAACGCAACCGCGCGATCGAGATCAGTGACGGGGATTTCGACATAGGCAATCGGGTTCGACGGCTTTGCCACACTTTTCTCCTGCATCTTGTCCTGGGCACCCAGCGCCCCCGGGGCTGCCACCATGATGCCGGCCAAAATGATGATGGAAACGGCGCGCATCACTTCGCCGCCTTTCTGAGCGCCAGCCGCACCAATGCATCGAGCGTCGCGCCCACACCCAGGTCTTCCTCTGCCGCTGCCACTGCGTTTGCCGCTTCGGCGGGGCGGAAGCCGAGGTTGAGGAGGGCGGAGACGGCGTCTGCGCCTGACCCGGTTGGCGCAGCGACGACGGTTGCCCCACCGATCGCGATTCCGCCGATCTTGTCCTTCAACTCGCGCACGATCCGTTCGGCGAGTTTCGGGCCAACGCCATTGGCACGGGCGACCATGGCCTTGTCCTGCGCCGCGATGGCGCGGGCAAGATCGCCGGGCTCAAGCGCGGAGAGGATGGCGAGCGCGACGCGCGCGCCCACGCCCTGCACGCCGGTGAGCAGCCGGAACCAGTCGCGCTCTGATGCGCTCGCAAAACCCACCAGCCGGATGAAATCCTCCGCCACCAGCATTTCGGTGTGGAGCATCACCGCCTCCCCCACCGGGCCGATCGCGGCGAGCGTGCGCGCCGATGCGCCGACGAGATAGCCCACGCCGCCGACATCGATCACCGCATGATCAACGCCGGTCGACTCCAGCCGTCCTTTGAGATGCGCGATCATCGGGCCGTGCCGATCTGCCGCTTAACGACATGCAAAGTTGCGGAAGTTGCGGGTCTCGAACGATTATGCTGCGGTTCACCCGACACGCCGGTTTGGACGCCGATGTCCGGGCATTGAGTAAAGTGCAGCATACCAAGGTACGTAACAGGAACGTCGCGCTGTAGGAAAGCGAAACATGAAGCGTCGACCATAGTTGGTTAACGCCTTGGCGATAACGATCATCCGGTCAACCACGTGCAATCCAAGGGTAAACCGTGACGGCCATTGAGCGCTGGAAATCCGAACAGGCCGAACTGCTTGCCGCATCGCTGGCACTGCGCGATCTGGTGGCCAATGCCGCGCTGCCTCAGCCCGACCGGTTGGTGCCCACCCGGTGGCGGGTCGCCCGTGCGCTGCTGCGCTATCTGCCGTCGACCGACCGGATCATTTACGCCCGATTGCGCCTGCATGCCGATGCGGCAGCGCGCGCCACGGCCAACCGTTTTGCGGCGGAAGCGGAGGCGATTTACCAGGCGTTCGAAAAGCATCTCGGCCGCTGGACGCCCGAGGCCGCGGCAGCCGATTGGGCAGCGTACCGCACACATGTACGGATGCAGGCGATGATGGTCGAAGACCGGTTGCGCCGCGAAAATGCCGAATTGCTGCCCTTCCTCGCCTCTGCCCCCGAGCTGGAACCGGTCCGCGCGCCGGGTGATCGCAACTGGGCCGGTGATGGCTGGCGGTTTCGCGACCTGCTCGGGGTGGACCAGATCGCCACCGAACGCGCCTAACGCGGTGCCAGCACCCGCGCGCTGGCCAGATGATGCGCGTGGCAGATGGCGACTGCCAGCGCATCGGCGGCATCGGCGCCGTCGATCTTCACCCCCGGCAGCAGCCGCGCGACCATGGCATGGACCTGCGCCTTTTCCGCAGCGCCGGTGCCAACGACTGCCTTTTTGACGAGCCGCGCCGCATATTCACCAACATCGATCCCGCTGCGCGCCACCGCACAGATGACAACGCCGCGCGCCTGCCCCAGCTTCAGTGTCGATTGCGGGTTGGCGTTGACGAACACTTCCTCGACCGCCGCGCTATCGGGCGCATGATCGACCACGAGCGCGCTGAGCATGGCATCGAGATGCGCAAGGCGGCGCGGGAGCGGGGCGGCGCTGTCGGTTTTCAGCCGACCATTGGCGAGATGCGAAAGCCGGTTGCCCTCCGCCCGGATCAACCCCCAACCGGTGGTGCCCAGGCCGGGATCGAGACCGAGGATGATCAGCCGAGCTTCTCCATCACCGCATCCGAAACTTCGTAATTGCCCCATACAGTCTGGACGTCATCGTCATCGTCGAGCGTGTCGATCAGCTTGAAAAGCAGCCCGGCATCGTCTTCGCCCACTTCGACCATCGTCTGCGGGCGCCAGGCGAGTTTCGCGCCTTCCGGCTCGCCGAGCACCGGGGTGAGCGCCTTCACAACCTCATGCAGATCGCCCTGCGCGGTCCAGATTTCATGGCCGTCCTCGCTCGACGTCACATCCTCCGCCCCGGCCTCAAGCGCGGCTTCGAACACCTTATCGCCGTCCCCCACACTGGCGGGATAATTGATCAGCCCCATCCGGTCGAAGGCATGGCTCACCGAGCCGCTCGCGCCCAGATTGCCCCCGTTCTTGGAGACGGCGGTGCGGACATTGGTGGCGGTGCGGTTGCGATTGTCGGTCAGCGCTTCGATGATCAGCGAAACGCCGCCGGGGCCGAACCCCTCGTAGCGGATTTCCTCATAGGTTTCAGCATCGCCCCGGCTCGCCTTGTCGATCGAGCGCTGGATATTGTCTTTGGGCAGCGATGCCGCCTTGGCCGCGTTCACCGCTGCGCGCAGTCGCGGATTCATGTCCGGATCGGGCAGGCCCATCTTGGCCGCCACGGTGATTTCGCGGCTCAGCTTGGAAAACAGCGACGAGCGTTTCTTATCCTGCGCACCCTTGCGGTGCATGATGTTCTTGAACTTGGAATGGCCTGCCATGTTAACCCCGCAAAGTGGTACTTTGCGGGGACCCCATAAGCCTGGTCATCTTCCCGCTCAACACCCGCCTATTATCGTTATGCCAGCCCCAGCGCCGCTTTGTACGTTTCCAGCAGCATTTCCGCTTCGTCGCGGTGGTGCTTTTCCATCTTCCGCAACCGGACGATCGTGCGCATCGTCTTGGTGTCGAAACCGGTCGCCTTGGCCTCGGCATAAACATCCTTGATATCGTCGGCCATCGCCTTTTTCTCTTCTTCGAGGCGCTCGATCCGTTCGATGAGAAGGCGAAGCTGGTCGGCGGCGATGATGTCGCTCATGGGGTGCGGTAACTCCGGGCAAAAAGGGTGAGCGCGGTCGTCTAGGCGATCGGGACCGCGCGCTCAACCGGTGTTGTCAGTTCGCGGGAAAAGGCCGGTGCTGGCCGCCCTGCTTCACCGTTTTGCCGCCGTGCATCACGAAATCGACCGTTTCCAGCCGGGAGACATCGGCGAGCGGATCGCCCGCCACCGCAATGATATCCGCCGCCTTGCCGGGTTCGATCGAGCCGAGCTGGTCCTTGCGGCCAAGTGCATCGGCGGCATCGATCGTCGCGGCGCGAATCGCGGCTGCAGGCGTCATGCCCGCCCCCACCATCAGCGCGAATTCGCGGGCGTTCTCGCCGTGCTTCGACACACCCGTATCGGTGCCGAACGCGACCTTCACACCAGCCGCAAAGGCCTTGGCATGGCTTACCTTGGCCGCCGCCGCTGCAGCTTCGGCCTTGGGGATCGTCGCGGCGGGCAGCGCGCCTGCGCGGCCCTGCGCCAGCGCGGCGACCGGCGCGAGCATCGTCGGCACCAGCCAGGTGCCGCGCGCCTTGAAAAGCTTGATCGTCGCATCGTCGAGGAAAGTGCCGTGATCGATCGTGTCGACCCCGGCCTCGATCGCCGCCGCCGTGCCCTCGGCGGCATGGCTGTGCGCGGCAACCTTGCGGCCAAAGCTGTGCGCGGTATCGATGATCGCCTTCATCTCCTCGGGCGTCATCTGTCGTCCGAGACCGCCTGCGACGTTCGAGAGCACCCCGCCGGTCGCGGCAAATTTGATCACCTGCGCACCAAGCCCGATCTGCGCGCGGACGGCGCGACGGCAATCATCGGGGCCATCGCAGACATTGATCTGGTGGGCGTGGACGGTATCGGCGAATTCCTCTGCTAGGCCATTGCCGCCATCACCGTGGCCGCCCGTCACCGACACCATCGAGCCTGCATTGATGATCGTCGGCCCCTCGATCTCACCCGCCGCGATGCCGTCGCGCAGCGCACGGATGCCGCGCGGATCACCGCCCAGATCGCGCACTGTGGTGAACCCGGCGAGCAGATCGGCCCGCGCATTCTTCTGCGCCTCGACCATGTCGTCGAACCGGTCGCGGGTCAGCTCGCCCAGCCGCGCCTTGAGCGGATCACCGGCAATGCCCCAGAGATGCACGTGCATGTCAATCAGCCCGGGCAGGACGAACCGGTCCTTCAGGTCGATCAGCGTGGCGCCGGCTTCGGGGGTGGCAAAACCGTCGCGGACCTCCACCACCTTGCCGTCGCGAATGATGACGGTCGCGGTGTCGCGTGGGGGCTGGCCGGGCCGGTCGAGCAGCTTGCCGGCATGGATATAGGTGGTCTTGGGGGCGGGCGCGGGTGTAGATTGGGCCGATGCGCTCACCGACGCGATCACGCCGGTGACCAGCCCGACAGCCTTCAAGAATTTCGTGCGCATCACATCCCCCGTATTCTGGTTTACACCCAGCCTATCGGGGAATGGCCGAAGGTCAAACAGCGACGCAGCTCAAGCGTTCTTGGCGACGCTTTCCTGCATACGCGCTAGCTGCTCAGGGCTGGCTTCCGCCTGATGCGCGGCCTTCCAGTCGGCATAGGGCATGCCGTAGACCAGCTCGCGGCCCGCCGCCTTGTCGAGCGCGCCCTCGGTCGCCTCCGCGATCCAGTCGCCGAGGCAATTGCGGCAGAACCCGGCCAGCCCCATCAGATCGACATTCTGCGCATCGGTGCGGTGGCGCAGGTGCATCACCAGCCGGCGAAAGGCTGCGGCCGCTACGGCATCGTCCAGGTCCTCGATCGTCTGCATACGAATACTCCTCGGTTGATCCCGTGCAGATAGGGGTTAGAGGCCAAGGCGCAACGCCGGAGGAGCGCAACGATGAGCAAGGCAACGAGCCCAAGACTGCGCAAGGTCCGCGTGCTGGCCACGCTGGGACCGGCCAGCAGCACCCCCGAGATGATCGAAAAGCTGTTCCTGGCGGGCGCGGACGCTTTCCGCATTAACATGAGCCACGGCGATCAGGACTCGAAAATCCCGTTGATCGAAGCGATCCGCAAAATGGAAAAGCGCACCGGGCGGCCATCCACCATCCTCGCCGATCTGCAGGGGCCGAAGCTGCGGGTTGGCAAGTTTGCGGCGGGCAAGGTGGTGCTGACCACGGGCGCGACCTTTCGGCTGGATCGCGATGAGACGCCGGGGGATGAAACCCGGGTCGAGCTGCCCCACCGCGAAATCTTCCTCGCGATCGAGGAAGGCGCGCGGTTGCTGCTCGATGACGGCAAGATCGTGCTGCGCGTCACCGATCACGGTGATGACTGGATCGAGACCAAGGTCGTGGTCGGCGGGGCGCTATCGAATAGCAAGGGGCTGAACGTGCCCGATGTCGTGGTGCCGATGGCAGCGCTGACCGACAAGGATCGCCGCGACCTGACCTTCGCGCTCGACCAAAAGGTCGACTGGATCGCGCTGTCGTTCGTCCAGCGGCCCGAGGATCTGGCCGAGGCGCGGTTGCTGATCCAGGGGCGCGCCGCGTTGCTCGCCAAGATCGAAAAGCCGTCGGCGATCGACCGGCTGGAGGAGATCGTCGAACAGTGCGACGGCGTGATGGTCGCGCGCGGCGACCTGGGGGTCGAGCTGCCGCCCGAATCAGTGCCGCCGCTGCAGAAGCGGATTGTCGAGGTGTCGCGGCGGCTAGGGCGGCCGGTGGTGGTGGCAACGCAGATGCTCGAATCGATGATCACCTCCCCCTCGCCCACCCGCGCCGAAGTCTCCGACGTGGCGACCGCCGTGTACGACGGGGCCGATGCGATCATGCTCTCGGCCGAAAGTGCTGCGGGCGCCTGGCCGGTCGAATCGGTCGCGATGATGAATTCGATCGCCGAAGCGGTAGAGCGTGACCCGATGCATGGTGACCGCGTTCACTTCACGATCACCCGCCCCGATCCGACCACGGCGGATGCACTCGCCGAAGCCGCGACGACGATCGCCCAGACCGCGGGGGCTTGCGCGATCATCTGTTTCACGACATCGGGATCGACCGCGCGCCGGATCGCCCGCGAGCGCCCCTCGGTGCCAATCCTGGTACTCACCCCCAATCAGGCGACCGCGCGGCGGATGGGCCTGTTATGGGGCACCCACGCCGTCCACACGCGAGACGTGAGCTCGTTCGAAGACATGGTCGCCAAGGCCAAACGTATGGCGCTGCGCCACCACATCGCCAAGGCGGGCGACCGCGTGATCGTGATGGCAGGCGTCCCCTTCGGCACGCCGGGATCGACCAATGTGCTGCACGTGGTGCGGATTATTGGCGATGAGCTGAAGGGGTATAAGGGGTAGGTGCAGGGGAAATTGGCCGGTGTTTCGGCTTCCAGTGCAGTTGCGGTCGTTTGACCTAACGACAGCTATGCGCCCCAATTATCGCCATTCAACGCGCTGATCGGCGTTCCTAGAACCCGCCGCTCATTCAGGCTCGCGGTCGGCACCCCCGATGATCCCCAGTTAGGGATATAACGTCCTTTTCCGACGCGATCGCTGAATGGAGGCATTAGGCAGAAGCGGACGATCGGTTTCTGATCAATTCTTAAAAAAGCCCGTTATACCGCCCAAAACCATCATGAGGAGCAGGCAATGTCATCGCAGACCAAACGGTCTTACAAGGGTGCAGGACAAAGCCTGCTGATTGTCGCACTCGCGACCGCGCTGGGACTTGGCTTTGCCACACTTGCTGGGGCGAACAGCATCAATATAGGCGCATATTCGGCCGTTTTCGTTTGCGCAATGCTCGCGTTCGCGGTGAACTGGTTGGCTTTCGTCCCGTCTGCTTGGGCGCAGAAAGACACCTATTACGACACTGTCGGCGCCCTGACATATCTGTCCGTGATTGGGGTCGCCGCGTCCAATGCCTGGCCGCTTGATACCAGGGCAATGGTTGTCGCAACGATGGTCGGCATATGGACAGTCCGGCTCGGAAGCTTTCTTTTCAGCCGCATTCATGCGTCGGGCGGTGCAGATCAGCGATTTGAAAAGATCAAGGTCAATCCGCCACGGTTTCTGGTCGCCTGGACGCTGCAAGCCGTATGGGTGATCTTCACAGCATCGGCAGCGCTGGTGATCATCACGTCGCGGCAA
>NZ_NCGB01000047.1:0-18422 GCF_002278865.1 Sphingomonas sp. 28-62-11
GTGGCTAGGGATTCTTCGGGTGTTTTGAGGGTCATGATCCGCTCCTGTCATTCTTTTGCAGGCAGCGTAGCGCCTCGATTGGGCGCAGCCTAGGCTGTTGATTCGCGATATGTGTTGGAGAATTTGGGTCGCCACGCACGATCGGGCTGGCGCAAGAAAATGCCGATAATGCCAACATCAGCCCTCTACATCGAACAACATCATTACGAATCCGTAATATTATTAATGTGTTGCAATGCAGCAACACTTTCAATTTTGTCGAACATGACCGGATACATCTAATAAGACAGGTGTTTCAGCAGAACTCGATTTCAAAGAAGTACAGGAGTTTTGTATGCGCAACTTGGTTTTAGCGATGTCAGCATTTGGTATGATCGCCTCCGCTTCAGCGGCGGCTGCTCAAGAAAGTGAATCAACTAATGGCACGTCGTTTCGTGGTTTTCGTGCTGAAGCCAATGTTGGTGGCGATCGCTTTCAGTCGCAGGGTGTGAACAACACCAAGTTCGGTTATGGCGGCACGATCGGTTTCGACGGCCAGATCGGCAAGCGCATCGTCATCGGCCCAGAAGCATCTTTCTGGCGCGCCAATAACTGGAACGAAAACTGTACCCCTGGCGCCACGGGTGGCACCATTTGTCATAAGTCATTTGAAGAATTCGGCGTCGGCGTCCGCGCCGGTGTGCTGGTTTCGCCGAACTTCCTGGTGTTTGGTAAGGGCGGCTATGTCGTCAACGAACAGCGTAAGCGGTTCGATGCGCCTGCCGGTCAGACTGGATTCTATAACAATTTCAATACGACGGGCTATCAGCTCGGCGGCGGCGTCGAGTATACGTTGAGCAGCCCCGAAGCGAAGGTGCCATTCTATGTTGGTGCCCAGTATGTTTATTCGCAGTATAACGATCACACGTCGCGTCAGCGCGTGATGGGCACCGTGGGTATCCGGTTCAAATAAGTCCGGACACTGGCGAAAGCTCAGGTGTCGATGGCGGCGAGAAAGGCTGAAAAGCCTCTCTCGCCGCTATTCGTTTGTAGGGCGAAGAGCTAAATTTCGACGCGCCAGTCCCACCCGAGCGGATCGCCATCCATCACCTCAATACCCGCTGCCGACAGTGCATCGCGGATGGCATCGGAACGGGCAAAGTCCTTCGCGGACCGAGCCTCTTTGCGGGCGGCGAGCTGCGCGTCGATTTCGGCTTCGGACAGCGTGGCGTTGGCCGGACGAACACGCAGGTCGGTGCGGTCAATCGCCGCCAGATCAAGGCCAAGGACGCCATCGAAATCCACCAGCCCGGCGAGCCGGACGGCAGGCGACAGCTTTTTGTCCGCCAGCATCTCTTCGAGCGCAGGCAAAGCGCGCGCGGTATTCAAATCATCGCTGACGGCATCTTCGAGCTGCTTTCGATAGTCGGTTGCTTCGCCCTTCATCGATCCATCGTCGCGGATCTTCAGGTTGGCAACTGCCATCACGAGCCGCTTCAGGCGCACATTGGCCGCCACCAGATTGTCCCAGCTGAACTCAAGCTCGCTGCGGTAATGCGCCTGCAGGCACATCAGGCGATAGGCGAGGGGGTGAAAGCCCGCATCGACCAGCGTCTGCAGCCGCAGGAATTCGCCCGCCGACTTGCTCATCTTCCCGCTGCGATCGAGCAGGAAGTTGTTATGCATCCAGATGCGCGCGCCGGTATCGGCGCAACCGCAATACGCCTGATTCTGGGCGATCTCATTGGGGTGATGGATCTCGCGGTGATCGATGCCGCCAGTGTGGATGTCGAATGGGTGGCCAAGATGCGCAAGGCTCATCACCGAGCATTCGAGGTGCCAGCCGGGCGCGCCTTTTCCCCAGGGCGAGTCCCACTCCATCTGGCGCTGCTCGCCGGGCGGTGATTTGCGCCAGATCGCGAAATCGGCGGCGTTGCGCTTGCCCGATACCGGATCAATCCGGTTTTCGCCGTCCTCGGTCGTGGCGCGGGCGAGCGCACCGTAATTCGGCACCTTTGAGGTATCGAAGTACAGCCCGCCCTCGATCTGGTAGCAATCCTTCTCGATCGCCTTCGCAAAATCGATCATTTGCGGGATGTGATCGGTCGCCACCGTCCATTCGGTGACGGTGGTGATGTTCAGCCGCGTGACGTCCGCTTTGAACGCCTCGGTATAATGCGCAGCAATGTCCCAGATCGATTTCGATTGCGCAGCCGCCGCCTTCTCCATCTTGTCGTCGCCGGCATCGGCGTCGCTCGTCAGATGGCCGACATCGGTGATGTTGATGATGTGGCGGGTCGGATACCCCTTCCACCGCAGCACTCGCCCCAGCGTGTCGGCGAACAGGAAAGCGCGCATATTGCCGATATGCTGATAGTTATAGACGGTCGGCCCGCAGGTATAGACGCGCACGTCGCTCGGATCGATCGGCTCGAACGTCTCGATCGATCGGGAAAGGCTGTTATAGAGTTTGAGCGGGGTCTCGGTCATCGCGCGGCCATAGCGGCGGGTGCGGTGCGCTGCAATTCGTCACCCTGCAGCATGACCAATTGACTTGATATGCCGCGATCACGCTGATAGGGGGTGCCTGATACGGCGCGGACCAACGTCTGCGACGACGATTATCTATTCATTCGGAGACTTGGGCGTTTATGCAAATCATCGTTCGCGACAATAACGTCGATCAGGCGCTGCGGGCCCTGAAAAAGAAGCTGCAGCGTGAGGGCGTTTATCGTGAGATGAAGCTGCGCCGTCATTACGAAAAGCCTTCGGAAAAGCGTGCTCGTGAGCGTGCTGCTGCTGTCCGCCGCGCCCGCAAGCTTGAGCGCAAGCGCCTGGAGCGCGACGGCGCCCGGTAAGATACCGCTGGTATTGGGATAGGGGGCCGGTGCCCCTTATCCGCTGACGACACTCAAAATTGCTGGAACGCCCCCATGTCGATCACCGCCGTGCCGATTCCGCCGACCAAGCGCGGGACGCTGACGTTGTTATGGCTGGGGATTGCGCTCGCGGTCGTGCTGGCGGTGGCACTTGCTTTCTTTGGTACCGCACGCGCGGTGGCCGACAAGGGCGATAACACCGCCTTTCTGGCCTATAACAAGACGCAGGCCGGGGTGGTCGAAACGGCATCTGGCCTGCAATATCGCGTTATCAAGGAAGGTGCTGGCGATCTCCAACCGACCGATACCGATGTTGCGTTGATCAACTATACCGGCTCGCTGCGCGACGGCAGTGTGTTCGACGCATCGAAGCAGCCCACCCCCTTGCCTGTAGCGGGCGTGGTGAAGGGCTTTTCAGAAGCGCTGAAGACGATGAAGAAGGGCGCGAAAATCCGCGCCTGGATCAAGCCCGAGCTCGGCTATGGCGAGCAATCACCTGATCCCGCCAAGCTGCCACCTGGTTCAATCCTGATCTTCGATATCGAGTTGCTCGAATTCCTGCCTGAAAGCGTGCTGCGCCAAGCGCAACAGCAACAGCAGATGCAGCAACAATTGCAGCAGCAGATCCAGGGCGGTCCGCCCGCACCCGGCGCCGCGCCGCAGCCCCAGGCCCCACCGCAACCCGCACAATGATCGACGGCTGATGAGCGGCGCGATTTTATCGCGCCGCTACGGGCCCTATTGCTGCACCAAGCGTTATCATGGTTGCATCGTGCGCACTTGCACCATGGCGAGGTCGCGCGCAGAGCGACCGCGAGAGGTGATGTCGCCATGTTCGATGCATTCGATCCGATTATTCTTGCGCGGATTCAGTTCGCCTTCACGGTCAGCTTTCACTTCATCTTTCCCGCCTTTTCGATCGGGCTGGCGAGCTATTTGGCAGTGCTGGAGGGGCTGTGGCTGCGCACGCAGAACAGCGTCTATCTCGATCTGTTCAAATTCTGGCTGAAGATTTTCGCGGTCACCTTCGCGATGGGCGTCGTCTCGGGCATCGTCATGTCCTACCAGTTCGGCACCAACTGGGCCGTGTTCTCGGACAAAACCGGGCCGATTCTGGGGCCGCTTCTCGCCTACGAAGTGCTCACCGCCTTTTTCCTTGAGGCCGGTTTCCTCGGCGTCATGCTGTTCGGGATGAGCAAGGTGGGGCCGAAGCTTCATTTCGCCGCCACGCTGATGGTCGCCGTCGGCACCTTCATCTCGGCTTTCTGGATTCTCTCCGCGAACAGCTGGATGCAGACCCCGCAGGGTTGGGGCATCAACGACAAGGGCCAGTTCGTCATGGTCGATGGCTGGCTGTCGGTCATCTTCAACCCCAGCTTCCCTTATCGCCTCGTCCATACCGTGATGGGGGCGTATCTGACGACGGCCTTGGTGGTCGGCGCCGTCGGCGCGTGGCACTTGCTGCGGGACAATGCGGAGCCCCATGCGCGCAAAATGTTCGCGATGGCGATGGGGATGATCGTGGTGGTCGCGCCCTTGCAGATTTTGGCAGGCGACGAACATGGGCTCAATACGCTGGAGTATCAGCCCGCCAAGGTGATGGCGATGGAGGGGCATTACCAGAGCCACCCGAATGGCGCGCCGTTGATCCTGTTCGGCATCCCCAATGCTGAAAAGCGGCGGATGGATTATTCGATCGAGATTCCAAGGGCGTCGTCGCTGATCCTGAAGCATGACATGAATGCACCGCTTGCCGGACTCGATACCGTGCCGCTCAACAAGCAGCCACCGGTGGCGATTCTGTTCTGGTCGTTTCGGGTGATGGTCGGGCTGGGGCTGGCGATGCTGGCGCTCGGATTATGGGGGCTCATCGCGCGGTTGGGTGGTAAGCTCTACGACAATGTCTGGTTACATCGATCGGCATTGGTGATGGGGCCAGCTGGCTTTGTCGCGGTGATTGCCGGGTGGATCACCACCGAAGTCGGACGCCAACCCTATACCGTTTATGGCTTGTTGCGCACGGTCGACAGCGCTTCGCCATTGGCGGCACCGGCTGTGGGCGCATCGCTGATCGCGTTCGTGGTCGTCTATTTCGCGGTGTTCGGTGTCGGCACCTGGTATATCCTGAAACTGATGGCGGCCGGTGCCCATACCGGCGAGCGTGATATCGATAACGCGCCCATCCGCACCGGCGGCGTCGGATCACAGGGCCCCGCCCGCGAACTCGCGGAGGAAATCGCATGAGCGTGAATTATGATCTGTCGACGATCTGGGCGTTCATCATTGCCTTTGCGGTGTTTGCCTATGTCGTGCTCGACGGGTTCGATCTGGGCATCGGCATCCTGTTTCCCGAATTTGCGGTGGGCAAGGAACGCGATCAGGCGATGAACGCGATCGCGCCGGTATGGGACGGGAATGAGACCTGGCTGGTGCTAGGCGGCGGCGGGTTGTTTGCAGCGTTTCCACTGGCCTATGCGATCATCATGCCGGCGCTTTACCCGCCGATCATCGCGATGCTGCTGGGGCTGGTGTTTCGCGGCGTCGCGTTCGAATTCCGCTGGCGTGATCCGTCGCATCGCAGATTCTGGGATATGGCGTTCACCGGCGGATCGATTACCGCGGCGCTGGCGCAGGGCATTATCCTCGGCGCGCTATTGCAGGGGGTGGAAGTAACCGGGCGAGCCTATTCGGGCGGCTGGCTCGATTGGTTGACGCCGTTCTCGCTGCTGACCGGCGGAAGTGTCGTGGCGGGCTATGCGCTACTCGGTGCCTGCTGGTTGATCGCCAAGACAGAGGGGCAGACGCAGGTCCATGCGTATCGCCTCGCCCGCAAGTTCGGGCTGATCACGCTGGCGGCAATCGCTGCGGTCAGCGCGGCGACGCCGTTCCTTGATCAGGATTATTACAGCCGCTGGCTCACCTTCCCGAACATCCTGCTGGTCGCGCCGGTGCCATTACTGGTGGGTGTGCTCGGCCTGTATTTCTGGCGGGCGCTTGGCAAGGGCGCGCAGATCGTGCCCTTCTTGACGGTGCTCGGGCTGTTCGCGCTGAGCTTTGCCGGGCTGGGTATCAGCATGTTCCCCTATATCATTCCGCCCAGCGTATCGATCTGGGATGCTGCCGCGCCTGAAAACAGCCAGATCTTCATGCTGATCGGCGTCGGACTAATGATGCCGCTGATCCTTGGCTACACCGCCTGGGCCTATTGGGTGTTCCGCGGCAAGGTGGGGGACGGGTATCATTGATGGCATCCGAACCGCGCCCCGCATTATGGCGACAACTGGCCTGGATGGCGATCATCTGGATTGCCAGCGTCGGCACACTCGCGATGGTCGCCGCGGTGATCCGGTGGTGGTTGAAGCCGTAAGCCGGACCTTTCGCTGACGGATCAGCCCGCGAGGCGAAGATCGACCTTCGGGATGACAGCCGGGGGCTGATCGGGCCAGATGCCGCGGGTATCGTACACCAGCTTGTCCGCGCGCTCGTCGAGCGGCACCGATTTGAACAGCTCATGATCGACCAACACGATCATCACCGGGCAGGTCTCGATCGCGGTATCGATATCGATCAGTCGGGCGGCGGTGCCATTGAAGGCAGCGGGCAGGGTATCGGCATAGGGCTCGACGATCCGGATCCGGTCGCCGAACAACGCTGCGAGGTCCGCCGCCACCTTCAACGCAGGGCTTTCGCGGAAATCGTCGATGTTCGCTTTGAACGCCAGCCCCAGGCACGCGACCGGCACGCCGGGCACACGTTCGATCAGATCGATGGCACGGGCGACGGTGTGCGCAACCTTGCCGTCATTCACTTCGCGCGCGGTGCGGATCAGCGGGGTCTGTTCGGGTGCGGCGCTGACGAGGAACCACGGGTCGACTGCGATGCAATGCCCGCCGACGCCGGGGCCGGGGGACAGGATGTTGACGCGGGGATGGCGGTTGGCGAGCCGGATCACTTCCCACACATCGACGCCCATCGTGTCCGCGATCAGGCTCAATTCGTTGGCAAAGGCGATGTTGACGTCGCGGAACGCATTTTCGGTGAGCTTGGTCATCTCGGCCGCGCGGCTGGTGGTCGTCACACAGGCGCCACGCACGAAACGGCGATAAAAGGCGAGCGCCTTGCGCGCGCAGCGGGGGGTGATACCGCCGATCACCCGGTCATTGTCGATCAGCTCGACCAAGATGCGCCCCGGCAACACGCGTTCGGGGCAATAGGCGATGGCGATGTCTGCGCTTTCCCCAGACTTGCCCGGCACCTTCAGGTCAGGCCGTAGGGTGCTCAGCAGATCGCGCACCTTTTCAGTCGTGCCGACGGGCGAAGTCGATTCTAGGATCACGACATCGCCTGCCTTGAGCACCGTGGCGATCGTGGTCGCGGCCTGCAGGACATAGCCGATGTTAGGCGCGTGATTCTCCCCGAACGGGGTGGGGACGGCGATGACGAACACGTCGGCCGGCTCGATCATTGTTGCGGCGCGCAGATTGCCGCGGGCAACCACACCCGAGACGAGCCCGTCGAGATCGACTTCCTCGATATGGACTTTGCCCGAATTCACCGTGTCGACCACGCTTTGCGTTACATCGACGCCCAGCACCTGCACCCCAGTCCGCGCAATCACTGCCGCCGTCGGCAGCCCGATATAACCAAGCCCGAGAACCGCGACCTTGAGTTCAGAGTCCGAAACCATCCGCGACGACCTTTGCAATCTTAGCCGATGCGTGGCCGTCGCCGAACGGATTGTGCGCGCGCGCCATCGCTTGATGGGCGCCATTGTCGTCGAGCAGGGTGAAGATTTCGGAAACGATGCGATCTTCGTCGGTGCCGATCAGCTTGGCGGTGCCCGCTGAAACGCCTTCGGGCCGCTCGGTCGTCTCGCGCATGACAAGCACGGGCTTGCCGAGCGCAGGCGCCTCTTCCTGCACGCCGCCCGAATCGGTGAGGACGATGTGACACAGCCCGAGCGTGCGGACGAAATGCGGGTAATCGAGCGGATCGATTCGGGCGATGTTGGGCTGATCCCCCAGCACCGCATCCATCACGCTGACGACATTGGGATTGGGATGGACCGGGAAGATCACCGCCACGTCATCGCGCGCCGCGATCCGGCGAATCGCGCGGGCGATATTCTCCATCCCGCCGCCGAAGTTTTCGCGCCGATGCGTGGTGACCAGCACAATCCGTTTGCCCTTAAAGCGCGCCGTAATATCGTCCAGACCAGCGCCCAGCGCAGGATCGGCAACGAGTTTGGCCTGTGTCGCCAGCAGCGCGTCGATCACCGTGTTGCCGGTGACGTGGATGGTGTCTGCGGCGATGTTTTCACGCAGCAGCGCATCCGCCGCTGTCTGGGTCGGTGCGAAATGCTGGTCGGCGATCGGCGCGACGATACGGCGGTTCACCTCTTCAGGGAACGGGTGATAGATATCGCCCGATCGAAGCCCCGCCTCGACATGGCTGACGGGCACGCGCCGATAATAGGCTGCCAGCGCGCCGACCATCGCGGTGGCGGTATCGCCCTGCACGATGACGCGATCTGGCTTTTCGGCGTCCATAACGTCGCCAAGGCTGGTAAGGAGCCGCGCGGTCAACCGGTCGAGCGTCTGACCGGGCTCCATCAGGTCGAGATCGATGTCGGGCACAATACCCGCGATGCCGAGTACTTGATCGAGCAACCCGCGATGCTGCGCCGTCACGCACGTCCGCGTCGTTAGCCCGGGCAGCGCTTGCAGCGCATGAATGACCGGGAACAGCTTGATCGCCTCGGGCCGAGTGCCGAAAATCACGAGGATGCGTGGCGGGCGCGATGGCGAGTGATCGAATGACATGGCGATGCCTTAATCGATGCGGCTTAAAGCGGCGCTAACGTTGACCGGTTCACAACCACCGAACCAGAGAATTTGCCAGTAGCGCGGCACACCGTTACGGGCGGCGCTTCAATGGAGACGATCATGACGTTCAAGCCCTTGCGCAAGGCAGTATTCCCCGTTGGCGGCCTGGGTACGCGCTTTTTGCCCGCCACCAAGGCGTTGCCCAAGGAAATGTTGCCCATCGTCGATCGACCGTTGATCCAATATGCCGTCGACGAAGCGCTGGATGCCGGAATCGAGCAGATGATCTTCGTTACGGGGCGGGGCAAGTCGGCGATCGAGGACCATTTCGATATCGCTTACGAGCTTGAAGCCACGATGGCGGCGCGCGGCAAATCGATGGAACTGCTCCATCAAACGCGATTGACGCCCGGCGCGGTTGCCTATGTGCGCCAGCAAGAGCCGATGGGGCTTGGCCATGCCGTGTGGTGCGCGCGTGATATCGTGGGGGATGAACCGTTCGCAGTCTTGCTCGCCGACGATTTCATGGTCGGTACCCCCGGCTGTCTCCGCCAGATGGTCGAAGCGTATAACATGACCGGCGGTAACATGATCTGCGCGCAGGAAGTGGCCGAAGATCAGACCGACAAATACGGCGTCATTACACCGGGCCTGCGCAACGGCCGGTTGACCGAGGTGGACGGGCTGGTCGAAAAACCTGCCCCCGGTACTGCGCCGTCGAACCTGGCGGTCATCGGCCGCTATATCCTGCAGCCAGAAGTGATGCGGGTACTGGAAACGCAGGAAAAGGGCGCGGGCGGGGAAATCCAGCTGACCGACGCAATGGCCCGAATGATTGGGCAACAGCCGTTTCACGGGTTGACCTTTGACGGCACGCGCTACGATTGCGGTGACAAAGCCGGGTATATTCAGGCAAATCTGGCGGTGGCGCTGACCCGCGATGATATCGGCCCGGCGGTTCGCCAGTTCGCCCTGAACCTGCTCGCACGCGAATAAGTGCAAGGTTCGCTTAAGATTTGACCGGTAAATTCGGTTTGAGTTTTTCAAGCGGGTTCAATGCCATGTCGCGTGTTTCGTCGATTGTCGGTGTGTGGCCTGTCGCGTGGTGATGCGCGTGCCGATCAAGATCACCTATACCCCGCCCGAACGCACGATACTGGTCACCGGCGGGGCGGGCTTTGTCGGCTCGGCCGTTTGTCGGCTGCTGGCGAGCAACGGGTCGATGCGCGTCGTCAATCTCGACTCACTGGTCGATTCGGTCGATTCTGCCGCGCTAGCGGTGCCCGCCGATCAGCCCAATTACCGTTTCGTCGAGGGCGATATCCTCGATCGAGCGCTCGTCTCGCAAGTGATGGCGGAGGAATCGGTCGACGGGGTGATCCATCTTGCTGCCGAAGGCCGCGCCGATCGCAACCCGGGAGAGATGCCGCCCTTCATCGATACCAATGTCGGCGGCACCTTTCAGCTGCTCGAAGCGTCGCTGGAGCATTGGCGCAATTTGCTGCCCGATGCGCGGGCGCGGTTCCGGTTTCATCATGTGTCGACCAACGCCGTGTTCGGCGATCGCTCGGCCGGCTCGATTGCGGTCGACGAAAACGCACCCTATCGGCCAAGCGCGCCGATCGCGGCAGCGCGCGCTGCGGCTGATCATCTGGTACGCGCATGGCATACCAGCTTTGGCCTGCCGGTTGTCCTCTCGCACGCCAGTGCTGGCTATGGGCCCTGGCAGAAACCCGGCAAACTCATCCCACATGCCGTGATCAACGCGATCGAGGGCATTCGCGTGCCCGTGTACGGCGCGGGATCGGAAGTGCGGGATTGGCTGCATGTTGAGGATTATGCCCGGGCGCTGCAGGCAGTGTTCTTTCACGGTCACGCGGGCGAATCCTATTCGATCGGCGGGCGCGAGGAGCATAACAACCTGGCGGTCGTGGCGACGATCTGCGACTTGCTCGACCGGATCGAACCGCGCGCCGATGGCCGTAAACGGCGCTCGCTCATCACTTTCCTGCAGGATCGCCGCGCTGCGGACCGCCGCCACGCCGTGGACCCAACCCGGATCGAGCGCGAGCTCGGCTGGCGGCCCGAAATTTCGTTCGTCGAGGGACTGACCGAGGTGATCGACGATTATCGCGATCGCGCGCGGGTGGAGATGGGGCGGGCGGCAGCAGGGTAGACAACGATTGTCTCTCGTCCCTTCGTTCGAAACAAACGGGTGAAACAAAAGTCTTCCCGCCTTAAACTGTCACCAGCCGATCATCCCCCAGATCAGCGAGCAGCCCCATCATTCCGCCGGCCTCGACGCCGTCCGCGAGACCGTCCATTGCCAGCCCCATCATCGCCATCCCGGTCTGGCAGGCAATCAGCGTCACCCCATTGGCCTGCGCCATCGCGATCAGCCCCTGCCGGTCGGGCAAGCCGGCACTTGCCAGCGCCGCGCTGTCATCATCGTCGCGCAGTGCCTGCGTGAGCAGCGCCACGCTCGCCTCGTGGCAATAGAGCCGCACCCGCCCACCCAGCGCACGTTGCGCAATCGCCAGCGTCAGCCCCGCGCGAAACCGCACCCGATCGGGCGTGGTGACGATCACGGTGAGCCCGGTCATGTCCCGCACGCCGGGCAGCCAGGGTCCTTGGGCAAGGCCAGTGTGCGGAAGCGGAAATCGAGCGCGTCGACGATCAACAGTTTGCCGGTGGTCGCTTCCCCGAAGGGGACGATCGCGCGGATCACCTCCATCGCGGCAAGACTGCCCAGCACACCGGTCATCGCGCCGAGCACGCCCTGATCGGCACAGCTGGCATCGGCGCGATCGGGGTCTGCACCGACAAAACAGCGATAACAGGGCAAGGCGGGCTCCCAGCCGCGATACACGCCCAGCTGCCCCTCGAATTGTCCCACCGCGGCGGACACGAGCGGGATTCGTGCTGTGTGGGCCGCATCGGCGACCGCAAGGCGTGTGGCGAAGTTATCGCACCCGTCGAGCACCACATCGGCCCCAGCGATCAACGCTGCGGCATTATCTGAAGTGATCCGGTAGACAACCGGTACTGCCGTCACGTCGGGGTTGAGCCGCGCAATTGCTTTCACCGCCGCTGCCGCCTTGGCCTGCCCCTCATCTGCCGTCCCGAAAATTGTCTGGCGTTGCAGGTTGCTCAGGTCGACCCGGTCATCATCGATGATCGTCAGCCGTCCGATCCCGGCGGCGGCAAGGTACTGCAGCGCGGGCGATCCGATCCCGCCCGCTCCAATCACCACTACATGCGTGCCGAGTAATCGCGATTGCCCACCCCCGCCAATCTCGCGCAGCACAATGTGGCGGGCGTAGCGATCGAGCTGAGCGTCGCTGAGCACCTAGACCCCGGTGGAGCCGAAGCCACCGGCGCCGCGCACGGTTTCGTCAAGGCTGTGGACCTCGCTCAGCGTAGCACGCTGGACGGCGGCGGGTACGAGCTGCGCGATGCGGTCGCCGCGCGCGATCGCGAACGGTGCATCGCCTAGATTGGCGAGGATGATCTTCACCTCACCACGATAATCGCTGTCGATCGTGCCGGGTGTGTTGAGGCAGGTAATGCCATGTTTCAGTGCCAACCCGGAACGCGGGCGCACCTGCACCTCAAACCCGTCCGGAATCGCAACGGCAAACCCTGTGCTGACCGCGTACCGCGCACCCGGTGCAAGCGTCAGCGCCTCGGCTGCAACCACATCCATGCCCGCCGCGCCTGATGTCGCATAAGCGGGGAGAGGAAGGTCACTTCCATGCGGGAGGCGCTGGATGGCAATGGTAATCGGGTTCATGCGGCCTTCCCCCGGTCGTCCCCAAGGCTATCAGCGATGCGCGCAGCAAGGCGCGTTGCCACGTCTTCCTTCGCCATCCGTTCCCAGCTTTCGGTGCCCGCTGCGGTGATGAGGTGCACGGTGTTCGCCTCTCCCCCCATCACATCGCCTGACACATCATTGGCAACGATCCAATCGGCGCCTTTGCGGACGCGCTTCGCGGTGGCGTGATCGATGACTCGCTCGGTTTCAGCGGCAAAGCCGATGAGGAGTGCCGGGCGTTGCGGGCTGCGGGCGAGCGTCGCCAGCAGATCGGGGTTTTCGACCAGCATCAGCGTTGGCGCGCGCGCGCCCTTTTTGATCTTTTGGGGGCTCGGGGTGACGCGCCAGTCGGCCACGGCGGCAACCATCACTGCAGCATCTGCGGGCAGCGATGCGTCTACAGCCGCCCCCATCTCAAGCGCGGTTTCGACATCGATCCGGTCGACGCCCGACGGGGTTGGCAAGCTCACCGGCCCGGCAATCAACGTCACTCGCGCGCCCAGCGCTGCCAGCGCGCCCGCAATCGCAAAGCCCTGTTTGCCGGATGACCGATTGGCGAGATAGCGTATCGGATCGATCGGCTCATGCGTCGGCCCGGCGGTGACGATGATGTGTTTGCCCGTCAGCATCGTTGTCAGCCCGCCAGCGCTTGCTGGATCGCCGCCAGGATTGCCTCAGGCTCGGGCAGGCGGCCGGGGCCGAATTCGCCGCATGCCATTGGCCCCTCATCGGGCTCGATCACGGTGATGCCGTCGGCGCGCAGCTGCGCCACGTTGCGACGCGTCGCCGGGTGCTGCCACATCCGCACATTCATCGCGGGGGCCGCGAGTACCGGCTTGTCGGTGGCGAGCAGCAAGGTGGTCGCCAGATCATCGGCTATCCCTGCCGCCATCTTTGCCATCAAATCGGCCGTGGCGGGTGCAACAACCACAAGGTCGGCCTCGCGGCTCAGCTGGATATGGCCCATCTCGGCCTCATCCTTCAGATCCCACAGGCTCGTGTGTACGGGATTTTCCGACAATGCCGCCAGCGTCATCGGCGTGATAAACTGCGCGCCGCCCGCAGTCAGCACGCAGCGCACGCCGATCCCGGCCTTGCGGGCGAGGCGGATCAGCTCGCAGGCTTTGTAGGCGGCAATCCCGCCGCCGACGATCAGGAGGATGCGTTTCATCGCACGCTCCTTGTCACGGTAATGCGCCGGCTGTCGAGCGCGGCGACGGTCAAATCGCGGACCCCATCGGGCGCAAAGGCCAGCCCGACCAGGATTGTCGGTGCGACGAGCAAGCCCCAGTAAAAGGTGTCGGGTCGTCCGAACAGGCTGAGCAGCAGCGCGTAAGCACCAAACACCGCCAGCGTGCGCACCGCGAGCGGATCGCGCCAACTCGCCCAGCCGAACAGGGCCAGTCCAACCAGCAGCGCCGATGCCCACTCGGGGGCGAGGTTAAGCGCGGTCGAGATTGACATCGTCTTCACGAAAAACCCGAAGCCGAGCATCCCGGCCCAACCGGGCGATGCCGGATCGGCAGGGCCGACGACTTGCCCAACGGCATAAGCATGCGCGGCGACGACTATCGCGAGTACGCCGAGCGCCGCGGCCCAGCCCAGCGCCTCACGCCGCTCGCCGTCGATCATGGCCATACCGAGCATCACTATCACATAAAGCGCCGCCGTTTCGCGGATCAGCATTGCGATCAGGCCGATCGCGACCGGGGTGATCCAGCGGCCCGGTCGCCGCAGCGCGAGCGACAGCGCGATCAGCAACCCGGCCCAGATCTCATGAAAAGCCGTGAGCGAAGGTTGTAAAAACGCGACCATGCCGCCGATCAGCAGCACCAGCGCGATCGCCTGGGGCGGAGGTCGCTCGATCGCGCGTCGTAGCCGAACATACCAGGCCAGCACGACGGCCGCTGCAAGCCCATAGAGGAGCAACAGCGTAATCGGCGGGGGCAGATAGGCCTGCACGATCGCGAGCGTCGGCAGGCGGAAGGTGACAAAAGGTCGCAACGGATAATCGCCGGCACGCAGTGCCGATGCGGTTACGGCGTAATAATCACCCCCGCCGCGTACCCCCGCGACGATCGATTCGTACAGCATCACATCGGCTTGATCCTCCGCGCGGTTGGCCGGATCGCGGCTCACCGGCGGTGGACCGGCAACGAACAGCGCGCTGAGGCAAAAGGTGAGAAACAGCGCGAGCAGGATAAGCCCGGATTTGGCGCGGGGTGCCTTCAGCGTCGCAAAGCGGCTTGGCGATCCAAGCCATAAAGGCGGTCGCGGCCGGGCCATGCTATCCCAGCACCATCCATGTCGCCGTCACGGTGATCCCCGATGCGAGCAACGCGACGGCGGCATAACGCCAGCCGCCACCGATCCGCACAACCTCGATTTCCTTTAACGGCGGGGCAGGTGGCGCGCCACCTGGATCGGGGAAGTGTCGTTCGATATTACGGATCAACTGAGGCAGGCGCGCCAGCGTTTTGAGATCAGCGGTCAGCCGGTCAGCGACGAAGGTTTCGGGGCCAAGTTCGGTCCGGATCCATTCGCGCACGAACGGCGCTGCAGTCTCCCACATGTTGATATCGGGATCGAGCGCGGTCGCCACCCCCTCTACCATCACCATCGTCTTTTGCAGCAGCAGCAGATGCGGCTGCGTTTTCATGTCGAAATCACGGGTGATGTTGAACAGCCCGTCGAGCATGTTGCCGACCGACATGTCCTTCACGGACATGCCCCGCATCGGCTCCCCCACCGCGCGGAGCGCCGTCGCGAATTCGGCGACGTCGTGGTGCGGCGGCACATAGCCCGCTTCGAAATGGATTTCGGCGACGCGGCGGTAGTTACCGGTGATCAAGCCGTAAAGAATCTCCGCCAGCCACACGCGCGCCCGCCGGTCGATCCGCCCCATAATGCCGAAATCGATCGCGGCGATCCGGTTGCCGGGTAGCACGAACAAATTGCCCTGGTGCAGATCGGCGTGGAAAAACCCTTCGGCAATCGCCTGACGAAGGAACGCGTGAACCAATATGTGCGCGAGCCGCGCGGGGTCGTGCCCCGCCGCCAGCATCGCCTGTCGATCAGACATTTTGATGCCGTCGATCCATTCGAGCGTCAGCACGCCGCCCGTGGTGCGCTGCCAATCGATTGCGGGCACGACGAAATCGGGTTCCGCCGTCATCGCTTCGGCAAGTTCGGAGGCAGAGGCAGCCTCACGACGGAGATCAAGTTCGCGCGCGGTCCAGCGCTTGAACGTCTCGATCACCAGCCGAGGCTGGAGCCGGGCGAACTCGCCGCCCATCGATTCGACCTGCGCTGCCGCCCATTGGTAGGTATCGATCGCGCGGTTGAATTCTTCCTCGACGCCAGGACGCAGCACCTTGATCGCGACGGTGCGGCCATCGGTCGTCACGCCGCGATGGACCTGCGCGATCGATGCGGCACCGACCGGCACGGGGTCGATCGAGGCGAAAAGGTCGCTTAGCGGACGCGCAAAGCTGGCGGTCATGGCGGCGCTGATTACGTCGAACGAGACGGGGGGCAGGGCATCCTGCAGTCGCTGCAAGTCCTTTGCCGCCGCGTCGCCGACGATATCGGGGCGAGTCGCGAGCGTCTGGCCGAGCTTGATCGCGGCGGGGCCAATCGCTTGAAGCGCATCGGCATAGCCCGGCGTTGCCGGCAAGCGAACGCCGAAGCGCGCGATTCGGGCAAGGCGACGCACCGCAGGCGGCGTGTTCGGATCACGCTCGATCCCGCTAAGCGCGCCGTGGCGGGCAAGCGTGCGCCCCCATTTCATTAGGCGCCAGAGATGGACGGCGGGGGCGGTCATACGCGGCCGCCCAATTCACGATGGGCCAAAATCAAATCTTCCAGCCGCTGTGAATTGCAACCAGCCCGCCCAGCATGGGTTCGACCTTGGTCTGGATGAACCCTGCGTCAGCGATCATCCGTTCGAAGGTCTGCATGTCCGGGAAGCGCCGGATCGATTCGATCAGGTAGCGATAGCTGTCCTCATCCTTCGCCAGCATCTTGCCGAGCTGCGGCACCAGTTTGTGCGAATAGAGGTCGTACACGTCGGCAAATCCCGGCCACAATGTGGTCGAGAATTCGAGACAGAAGAACCGCCCGCCGCGCTTCAGCACGCGGTTCGCCTCGCGCAGCGCTTTTGGGATATCGGTGACGTTCCGGATGCCGAACGCGATCGTGTAGGCATCGAAAAACCGGTCGGGGAAAACCAGGGTCTCGGCATTGGCTTCGGTCCAGACCAGCCCGTCGATGCCGCGCTTGGAAGCGCGCTCAATGCCGACTTCGAGCATCGCGGGATTGATATCGGCGACCGTGATTGCGGCGCCGGATGGTGCCATGCGGAACGCAATGTCGCCGGTGCCGCCGGCCATGTCGAGGATCGTCTCCCCGGTGCGCGGTTGCACGCGGCGGACGAATCGGTCCTTCCATAGCCGGTGCATGCCAGCGGACATGGCGTCGTTCATCAGATCATAGGAAGGCGCGACGCTTTTGAAGACGTCGCCCACACGGGCGGTTTTTTCGGAAGCGGCAATGTCTTCATAGCCGAAGGAGACGGTATCAGTCATACGGTCGCTCTAGCTTGGCCTTGTGGACGGGGCAAACCCAACCTAGCTGCCAAGGCGAAATGCCTGAACTTCCCGAAGTTGAAACCACGGTCCTTGGTCTGCGTCCCGTGCTGGAGGGGCAGCGGATCGACCGTGTCGTGCTGCGCCGCGCGGATTTGCGGCGGCCATTCCCGGTCGATCTGGGGCAGCGCCTGACAGGCGCGCGCGTGACCGGGCTTAGTCGCCGCGCCAAATATGGCCTGATCGATACCGATCGCGGTGATACGATGATCTTTCACCTCGGCATGTCGGGCCGCTGGCGAGTCGATCCGAGCGAAACGCTGACCCATGATCATCTGGTGCTGACCACCACGGCGGGGCGGACGCTGTCGCTCAACGATCCGCGGCGGTTCGGGTCGGTCGATCTGGTCTCGACAGACAGCCTTGCTGCCTATCCACCCTTCACCGCAATGGGCCCCGAGCCATTGGGCCCCGATTTCACCGCTGCCTATCTGCGCGGCGCATTGGAGGGGCGGGCGGCTCCCATCAAGGCGATGCTGCTTGATCAGCGGATTGTGGCGGGGTTGGGTAACATCTATGTCTGTGAGGCGTTGCACATGGCTGGCATTGCTCCGTCACGCCCCGCCGGGCGGATCGCCCGCACCCGGCTCGTGCCGCTTGTCGAGTCAATCCGCAGCGTGCTCACAGCAGCCATCACCGCCGGCGGTTCGACACTGCGCGATTATGCTCGGCCTGATGGCGAGCTCGGTTATTTCTCGAAGCAATGGCGGGTCTATGGCCGTGAGGGGGAGGTGTGCGGGTGCGGCGCGCCGGTGCTTCGCCGCCCCGAAGGTGGGCGCTCGACGTTCTGGTGCAATCGTTGCCAGCGTTGAGTTGTTGACCGCAAGGTCCACCGGGGTTAAGAGGCGCGCTTTCGAAGGGCGATCGGGAAAATTTCCCCCGCCCTTTTTCATTGAAAAGGTTCGAGGACGGCATGGCGAATACGCCACAGGCGAAAAAGCGTATCCGGCGGAACGACCGCCGTGCGGAGATCAACACCAATCGCGTCGGGCGTATCCGGACGTTCGTGAAGAAGGTCGAATCGGCTCTCGATTCGGGCGACAAGGACGCAGCCGCAACGGCACTGGCCGCTGTGCAGCCCGAATTGGCGCGCGGCGTTGCCAAGGGCGTCCTTCATAAGAACACGGCGTCGCGCAAGTTCGCCCGCCTCACCAAGCGCGTTTCGGCACTCGCCTAACTCGTTACGGTTTCGTTACAATTCGCCCGCCGGGAGCTTTCCGGCGGGCTTTTTGTCGTGCTTTGGGGGTACGTTTGGCCGATTATGGCACGGCACGGGCCA
>NZ_NCGB01000048.1:0-17850 GCF_002278865.1 Sphingomonas sp. 28-62-11
TGGCCGGATGGAATATCGCGACCTGCGGATCATCGAGGATCAGCGTGGCCGCCGCGTGGTGCTGAGCCGCTCGGGCGAACTCGCCATCATCGATGCCGAAGGCCGCGAGCGTGCGGTTCACCGCATTCCGTACGGCGCGTACGTCTTGTTCCCCGATGGTCATCAGCTGACCAAGGGCGACCGGATGGCCGAATGGGATCCGTTCACCATGCCGGTGATCACCGAAAATCCCGGTGTCGTGAAATATGTCGATCTGATCGAGGGCAAGACGCTGACCGAGCAGGCAGACGAAGCGACGGGCATCACCCAGCGCGTCGTCACCGAATATCGCGCCGCGACCAAGTCGAAGGAGGATTTGCGTCCGCGCCTGACCCTCACCGGAGCGAGTGCCGAGGAAGCGGGCCGTTACATGCTCGTGGCCGGGGCAACGCTCTCGGTCGAGGATGGGGCGACTGTTTCGGGCGGTGACGTGCTTGCCCGTGTGTCACGCGAAAGCGCCAAGACGCGCGACATCACCGGCGGTCTGCCGCGCGTTGCCGAGCTGTTCGAAGCGCGCAAGCCCAAGGAAAACGCGATCATTGCCAAGGTTTCGGGCCGGGTCGTGTTTGGCAAGGATTACAAGGCCAAGCGCAAGATCGGCATCCAGCCCGAGGATGGCGGCGAGGTCGTGGAATATCTGGTGCCGAAATCGAAGGTGATCGACGTGCAGGAAGGCGATTACGTCAAGCGCGGCGATAACCTGATCGGCGGCTCGCCCGATCCGCATGACATTCTGGAGGTGCTCGGCATCGAGCCACTCGCGGAATATCTCGTCGCGGAAATCCAGGAAGTCTATCGTCTCCAGGGCGTGAAGATCAACGACAAGCACATCGAGGTGATCGTTCGCCAGATGCTGCAAAAGGTCGAGATCACCGATGGCGGCGACACCACGCTGCTGGCCGGCGAACAGGTCGACCGCGAGGAGATGGACGACATCAACTCGAAGCTCGAAAAGAAGCAGTTGCCGGCCGTCGGCAAGCCCGTTCTGCTCGGCATCACCAAGGCGTCGCTGCAGACCCGCAGCTTCATCTCGGCGGCGTCGTTCCAGGAAACCACCCGCGTCCTCACCGAGGCAGCGGTTCAGGGCAAGCAGGACACGCTGATCGGCCTGAAGGAAAACGTGATCGTCGGCCGGTTGATACCGGCAGGCACCGGTGCAGGCCTGAACCGCCTGCGCGTGACCGCCAATTCGCGCGATGCCGCGATGCGCGTGGCACAGCGCCGGATGGACGAAGTGGCGATCACCGCACCAAACTCCGCCGCTGAAGAGCATGCAGCAGAGCTTCACCGCTCGGCCCGCGACGCAGGCGGCACGGGTGACGATGCGCTTGGTGCAGTGATTACCAGCGGTCACGGCACCGATGCCGATGCCGGTGATTATCTGAACACCGACAGCTGATCGCCGACGATCAGAAGCAAGGATGTAAGCCGCCGTTCGGAGCGATCCGGGCGGCGGTTTTCGTTTGGACCACGATCGGATTGGACTTGATCGGTTTATGAAAGCCCGCGCCGAGCTGGCGCGCTAGCCTTTGTGACCAGAACCGCCGGACCTTGCCGTCCGTCGGAGTGATGGTTGGCTAGCGTTGCGGGAAATGAACCGATGGAATTGCTTACTAAGGCGGCGTGGCTCGGGCTGGCGGCGATCCATGTGATGCCGTCGCTCGCGGTATTCCTGCCATCCATGATCCAGCGGCTTTATGGGGTGCCGCCATCGGGCAGTGTCGGCATCTTGTTGACGCATCGGGGCGCATTGTTCCTCGCAGTGTTTGCGATTGCCGTGCTCGCCGCCTTCGATCCCTGTTCGCGGCGTGCCGGGTTGCTGGTGGTGGGCATCAGCATGGTCGGCTTCCTGATCGTTTACGCCAATGCCGGATCGCCTCCGGGCGCGCTGAGTACGATTGCGCTGACCGATGTCGCTGGCCTGCCGCTGCTCGCGCTGGTGGCGTGGGAGGCAATACGGCGGTAGCGTGTATCCGCGTATGGCCACTTTGCATCGCTGCCTGTTCTGGGCAAGTTGACGTCCGTGACTACTGCACAACCGCTCGATCCGATCATCGATCACCCCCGGATCATCCTGGCGGGCGCACGAGCAATTTACATCGGGCCCGGGTTTGCCCTGTCACCGCATCGCAATACCGTCGCTACCCTCGCCATCGCGCTGGCGGCGCCATTCGAGATTGCTTGGCAGATATCCCCCGATCGCCAGACGGAGACCCGGACGATCGCGCTTATTCCCCCCAACACTTTGCACCATCTGATTGCGGCGGGGCCGATGATGTTCGTCTATCTCGATGCGCTGGCTAATGATCAGCAGACGATCGATCTCTTCATCACGGCACAGCCTGACACCCACCCACGCCTTGTCGCCCTATGCGCAGCGATCGCGGTGACCACCGATGCGACGGACCTCGTAAACGCGTTGCTGGCAGCGCTCGGCCTGAACAAGCATCCAGCGCAAAAGGCCTCCCCCGGCATTGCGGCCACGATCCGCGCAATCGATGACTGCCCCGATGACTTCGGATCGGCAAAGGTCGCTGCCGATCTCGCGGGCATATCGCAAAGCAATTTCCACCGCGCGATCAGGCATGCAACTGGCGTCCCCTTTCGCCGATATCGGCTTTGGCGCAGGCTGGCGATTGCCGCTAAAGCACTGAGAGGAGGCGCCAACCTAACGGACGCGGCGATGGAGGGCGGCTTTGCGAGCTCGGCGCATTTCAGCGCGACATTCCGGCGGATGTTCGGGATCAAGCCATCGCTGCTGATCAACGCGAACGCCCAATTCGAGATCGTCGATGCTGCTTGCGTTGCGTCTGCACTCCCTTAGGTTTGCGGCCTGACTGACGGAGATTTTCATGCGCACCATTCTGCTCGCAGCCACCTGCCTTGCCGCCCTTACCTCACCCGTCCACGCGCAGCAGGTCGATACCCGCGTCATCGGCGCGGCAACGCTGGAGAATGTGCCGCCCATCCCCGCCGATCTGGTGCGCGATCTGGCGCGGTATCGGGAAAGTCGGGCGGCAGGGTTTGCCGACTGGATGCCCGATGGCAGCATGCTGATCCTGACGCGGTTCGGGGCGACACCGCAGCTGCACCACGTCAAGGGCCCCGGCATGGCGCGCAAGCAAATCACCTTTGCCGCCGAGCCCATTAGCGGTGCCCGCGCCATCCCCGGCACCGACCGGGTGTTGTTTACTCGAGATACCGGTGGCGACGAATGGGTGCAGATCTATGCAATGGGGCCTGACCTGAAGCCCATCCAGCTGACCGAGACGGGCACCCAGAACGGCGCGATCGTGATGGCGGGCGATGGCGGGCTGATTTATTGGGCGCAGGCAACCAAGGGATCGGGCGACCGCACGATCTGGCGCGCCAACCCCGCCGATCCGGCATCGCGAAAGATGATCTATAGCGGCAACGGCGTCACCAACCCGTCGGACCTGGCCGCTGACGGCAAGACGTTGCTGCTGACGCACCGGACCTCGGCAGTCGAAAGCCAGTTGTTCCTGCTCGATATTGCAACCGGCCAAACCACCGAGATCGCCAAGGGTCCCAAGGCCAGCCTGTCGGGCGCAACTTTTGCGCGCGACGACAAGTCCGTATTGGTGATCAGTAATCGCGGCAGCGATGTCGATCGCCTGGTCGAAATCGATATCGCGACCGGTACGGCGACCCCGGTATCACCTCCGTCACCCTGGGGCGTCGAGGATTTCGACCTGAGCGAGGACGGCCGCATCCTGGCTTATACCACCAATGAGGATGGCTATTCGCGGGTGACCGTGCAGGATTTCGTCACCCGCCGCGCGCTGCCGCAACCTGCCCTGCCGAATGGCGTCGTCGGTCGACTAAAATTCTCGCGCGATGGCCGCAAGCTCGCGATCGGGATCGCCACCGCGAGCGATCCGGGCGATGTGTGGAGCTGGGACGTGACGGCCGGCAGGCTCGATCGCTGGACCGAATCCGAAGCCGGGCCGATCGACAAGGCAATGATGCCCGAACCAAAGCTGATCCGCTTCGCGAGCTTCGACAAGCTATCGGTGCCAGCGTTCGTTTATCGCACCAAGACGGTGCCAGTGGGCGCAAAAACGCCGGTCGTCATCATTATTCATGGCGGACCGGAGGGGCAATCGCGCCCCGGTTGGTCGACAACACCCGCCGCCTTTGCCGATTTGCTTGGCGCAACCGTGATCGTCCCCAATGTGCGCGGATCGACCGGCTATGGCACGCGCTACCTGAACCTCGACAATGCCGAAAAGCGTGAGGACAGCGTGAAAGACATCGGCGCGCTGATCGACTGGATCAAGGCGCAACCCGATCTCGATGGGTCAAAGATCGCCGTCTATGGGGGTTCCTATGGCGGCTATATGTCACTCGCGGCGATGACCAAATATAGCGACAAGCTGGCGGGCGGGGTCGACCTGTTCGGGATCGGCGACTGGACCACGTTCCTTCAGAATACCGAAGCCTATCGCCGCGACGCGCGCCGGGCGGAATATGGCGATGAACGTACCCCGAAGATGCAAGCGGTGTTCGCGCGTATTTCACCGCGCGCCAATGTGGCGGGCATCACCAAGCCAATGCTGATCGAACAGGGTGCAAACGACCCGCGCGTGCCGCGAAGCGAGAGCGAACAAATGGTACAGGCAATTCGCGCGCGCGGCGTACCCGTATCCTATATATTGTTCGCTGATGAAGGGCATGGCTGGCGCAAAAAGCCCAATCAGGATCTGGCCCAGCAGGCTGAGATAGCCTTCTTGCGGCGGCTGTTTGCTGATCCAGCAAAGTAAGGGTCGCGGCGATCATTAATGTGGTGCACCTGCGCAACAATCCACAGCTAAATCACCGGGCGCTGGTGCGGCCGTCTTGAGTGCTGTGACAATTCTGTTACCGGGCAAAGGATAATCCGGGTCACACGGATGACAGGGTAGGATCGCCATCTTTTTCACTGGGGGAATCATGACTTCTATGCCCATTTCGACCGGTCGTCTGGCCCGTTCGCTCGCTGGCAGCGCCTCGCTGATCGCGCTGGCGCTGATCGCGACTCCAGCGGCAGCCGCCGATCCCGCCCCCGCCGCGCCCGCCCAGGCTGCGCCTCAGGTTGACGAGAACGACGACGGTCTCGCAACGATCACGGTTACGGCGCAACGGCGAGAGGAAAAGCTCCAGGATGTGCCACTGTCGGTGTCGGTGGTTCGCGGCGAACTGCTCGATAACATTGCGGCGGGCGGCCAGGATATCCGCTTCCTGTCGGGCCGCGTCCCCAGTCTGCTCATCGAATCATCTTTCGGTCGAACTTTTCCGCGCTTCTATATCCGCGGCCTTGGCAATACCGATTTCGACTTCAACGCGTCGCAGCCGGTCAGCCTCGTTTATGACGATGTCGTGCTCGAGAACCCGATCCTGAAAGGGTTCCCGGTATTCGATCTCGAACGGGTGGAAGTGCTGCGCGGGCCGCAGGGCACCTTGTTCGGTCGCAACACGCCGGCCGGCATCGTCAAGTTCGATTCCGTCAAGCCGAGCAACACGCTGAACGGCTATGGCCGCGTTTCCTATGGCAGCTTCAATAACGTGAACGCGCAAGGTGCTATCGGCGCGCCGATCATTGATGACACCGTCAGCGTGCGCATCTCCGCCCTGTATCAGCGCCAGGACGGCTATGTGGACAACGTCTTGCCGACCGGCACGACCCGCAATCGCTTTGAAGGATATGAGGAATTCGCAGGCCGTGCGCAAATCCTCATCAAGCCGACCGACCAGTTCGATGTTCTGCTGACAGGGCAATTGCGGACGCTGCGCGGCACCGCTCGCCTGTTCCGTGCGAATGTGTTCACCAAGGGGCAGACCGGGCTCAATGCCAATTTCGTCCGTGACCGCGTGTCGATCGATGGGCAAAATGAGCAGAAAGTCGATACCCAGAACCTCTCGGCACGGGTGACCTACGATACGGGGCCAGTGTCGCTGATTTCGGTGACGAGCTATTGGAGCGGTGATGCCACGTCGGTCGGCGATGTCGATGGCGGCTTCGGGGCGAATTTCCTGCCAGCCGGGCTCTTTGGGCCGGGCAACATCCCCTTCACCGCCGAAACGCGCGACAGCGTGCCCCGGCTGCGCCAGTTCACCCAGGAATTCCGCCTGGCCAGCAATGGCGACAATGCGCTGAGCTATCAGGCCGGTTTCTTCTATTTCAGTGAACATTTGCGCATCGTCAGCGAGAATTACTCGACGCTGGGCGATCCCAACAATGCGCCCGGCGGCGTGAACATTCTGGTCGATCAGGATCAGGACAGCAAAGCGTACGGCGTGTTCGGATCACTGACGTACAAGCTGACCGATCAACTGAGCGTCACCGGCGGCGTGCGGTATAATAATGATGACCGCGATTACTTTGTGGCCCGCACCCGCGACACACAGTTCCCTAACTTCCTCCAGGATCCGCTCGGCACCGTGCGCCGTTCGGTCAACGGCGAGAATGTGACGTGGGACGCGACCGTTAACTACAAGGCGACCGACGATATCAACCTCTATGCCCGGGCGGCAAAGGGCTATCGTGCGCCCAGCATCCAGGGCCGCATCCTGTTCCCCGCCAATACTGCGCAGACTCTGCAGGACGGCGTAACGACGGCCGCATCGGAAACGATCCAGTCATGGGAAGCAGGCATCAAATCGACCTTCCTCGATGGTCGCGGACGTCTGAACTTCAACGGCTTCTACTATGATCTCGACAATGCGCAGCTCACCGCGGTTGGCGGCGGGGTCAATTCGAACCGACTGCTGAACGCGGACAATGTCCGCGGTTACGGCTTTGAGGCAGATGCGGAACTGCGCCCGGTTCCGAACCTGACGCTGACGGCGGGGCTCAGCTATAACCATACGGAAATCCGTGATCGTAATCTGACGACCGCCGCATGCGGCGTGCAAGGGTTCGATGGTGTCGCACTCTGCACCGTGCGCGATCCGATCGTCGTGCCGACCGCGCCGTTCACATCGGCGATTGTCAACATCAACGGCAACAGCCTGCCACAATCGCCGCGCTGGATCGCCAACTGGACGGCGCGCTACAGCGTCCCGCTCGGGTCGGGCGAGCTCTACGCCTATACCGACTGGGCCTATCGGTCGAAGATCAATTTCTTCCTGTATGATTCGGTCGAATTCCAGAGCACGCACCTGCTCGAGGGCGGATTGCGGATCGGTTACAAGACGGGACGCTACGAGCTTTCGGCCTTTGCCCGTAACATCACCAACACAACGCAAGCGGTTGGCGGAATCGATTTCAACAACTTGACGGGTTTCGTTAACGAACCACGCGTGTTCGGCGGCGAATTCGGCGTGAAGTTCTAACGAATCGTTCGACTGCTACCCTCACATGAGCGCGCGAGACCGATTTGGGTTTCGCGCGCTCATATCATTCGCCATGACTTGGCGATGGTGCCTTCCGACACCTCTCCCCTGATCCTTTCCGGATTTGTGATGCTGTGGCCATTGCTGCGGCGACCGCACCACCAGCGCATCATCAATACACGCCGATCAACTTGGCGCCCGCGACGATCAGCACAAGGCCGAGCGAGCGAAGCACTAAACGCTCGGGCAATTTGATCCCCAGCGTCGTGCCTATGGTCGCGCCGATCAGCACTGCACCGGCGAATAACGGCAACCCGGCGGGCAATTGCTGCAGCGACGCTACATTGCCCGCGAGGCCCGAAATCGAATTGGCGAAGATGAAGACCGCTGCGACCCCCGATGCCTGTTTCGGCTGGGCCCAGGCAAACAACAGCAACAGCGGCGACAGGAAGATACCGCCGCCAGTGCCGGTCAGGCCCGACAGCAGCCCGATGCCAACGCCGGCCAGGATCGCCGGGACGATTGGCGGGTCTCGCACCTCGGTACTCGCCACAATCGCCCGCGGCCAGAGCAGACGCGCGGCCGACAGCCACAACACCACGCCGACAATCGGGCGATAAGTGTTGCTCGGCAAGGTGATCATCCCGCCGACATAAGCCATTGGGAGTGCGCCGAGCAGGAACGGCCAAAGGATTCGCCAGCGAAACTGCCCCGCACGAATGAACCGCACTGACGCAAAGCCCGATACCAGCACGTTCAGCGCCAACGCGGTGGGCCGCATCACCGCCGTCGGCAAGCCGAACAGCGCCATGATGGCGATATAAGCCGATGCCCCGCCATGGCCGACGCTCGAATACAATGTCGCGCCGAGCATCAGGCAAAGGGCGAGCAGCAGGTTGATTTCGGTGATCATAGCGCTTTGGGCCCGATCGGATTGACCATGTCAACGATATATCCAATGAGATACAGCGTTGATCGGCAGTGGTACCGTCAGCCGTGCATTCAATCTCCCTTTGTACTGTCGGGTCGCTCGCGCGCTGGTTTGCAGGTTAACCCGCCCCTATCGCCGCCCGCGCCAGATTTTGATCGGATTGCCCGGTGCCAGCCCGCCCTGATGCGCGGGACAGGCGGCGAAGCGCAGTTGCTTGTCCATGCACAGCCAGATTTCATCGAGCCAGCCCTGCCGCGTCGCGGTGATGCGCATCATGTTCGCCTGCACGCCGGGATTGGCGCGGGCCATCGCGGTCGCGAGCTGCCCCGCCGTCAACCGCCGCCGCGACAGCACGTTCATGTCCGGATAGCGCAGCCGCCCGAACAACCCGGTCGCCTTGTCGAAATAGCCATCGGGCGTCGTGTTCATGCAGGTGCCGTGCTTGGCCCATTCATGCTGGAGCAGTTGCGGTGAGGGCGTGGCGCACAGATTCTTGCGGATCACCGCTGGCGCCAGAATTTCCGCCGGTTTGCAATATTGCGGCCAAGTCTCCCCCGTCCCATCGGGCCACAACCCATGGAGCGTGAAGCCGAAGCGGTTGCCGCTGCCGCACTGAAACCGAGCCGATTCATCCCGCGCGTTGCTCCGACAATATTGCGGGGTCCAGGTGATGGCGAGCGTATAGCTGCCGATCGGGAGCACGCGCTTGGGTTGGCTGGCGCTGGGGCCATCGGCGCGCGGCACCGGCACCCGATCGGGCACGGCGCAGCTATAAGCCTGGGCATGGGCGAGGCCCGGCAATGCCACCGCTGCAGCAGCGACGATCAGAGCGGCAAAGCGGCGCAGGCGTGACATCGGCATGAAGACCCCCCGTTACGTAACTTGCAGACATCTAACGCCAAATCATGGCTTTGGGTAGCGAAGGATCAGCCAAGTGGCTCCATTATGGCGCTAAAATCCAGCCCGATATCGGCTGCAGGGGCCGACTGTGTCAGCCGCCCGACGCTGATATAGGTAACGCCCGTCTCCGCAATCGCGCGGATCGTATCGAGCCGCACCCCGCCCGACGCCTCGGTCGGCACGCGCCCGCCGATCAGCGTCACCGCGCCGCGCAGGATCGGCGGCGGCATGTTATCGAGCAGCAAATGGGTCGCGCCCGCCGCGAGCGCGGGTTCGATCTGATCGACCCGGTCGACCTCAACGATGATCCGCGCAATCCTGGCCGCCTTGGCGCGGCGCACCGCCTCCTCGACCGATCCGGCAACCGCGACATGATTGTCCTTGATCATCGCCGCGTCCCACAGCCCCATCCGGTGGTTGGTCGCCCCGCCCATCCGCGTCGCATATTTTTCGAGCAGGCGAAGCCCGGGAATCGTCTTGCGCGTATCGAGCAAGGTTGCGCCGGTGCCCATGATCTTGTCGACATAACCGCGCGTCATCGTCGCGATTCCCGACAGGTGCTGGACGGTGTTGAGCGCCGATCGCTCCGCCGTCAGCATGGCGCGTGCGCTGCCTTCGATCCGCATCAGATCAGTCCCGGCGGGCACGCGTGCGCCCTCCACCACCAGCAATTCGATCACGGCATCGGGATCGAGCGCACGGAAAAACGCCTCCGCGATCGGCAGGCCAGCGACCACGATCGGATCGCGGCTGTCCATCACCCCGGTGAAGCGCGCTTCGGCGGGGATGACGGCGGCAGAGGTGATATCGCCCCCCTCCCCCAAATCCTCGGCAAGCGTCGCGCGGACGAACGACTCGAGGTCGAAACCGGGGATCACAGCGTGCCCCGATTCACATGAAGTTGCGGGTGAAGTTGCGGAAGTTGCGGGTCTCCATCGGTTTGCGCAACTTGACGCAAATGGCCGTTGTGGAGGGGTTTCGGGGGGTTTTTCGTGACGATCATGATCGACGCTTTGCCACAAAGCTGGGCGTGTAGGAAAACGATATTGGGTTGGCTTGGTTCGACAGCTCGGGCTTTTTCCTGGGCGCAGGGCAGTTTTTGCCCCGGTTGCGGCCGTTGATTTTGTGCTCCCGCGAAGGCGGGAGCCCAGACTGGGTCCCCGCCTTCGCGGGGACACAACCGAAGTTGAAGTGAACGCTAACCGCCAATTTCGAACATTTACCCAGTCACCGCCATGCGTTCCTGCCCAAAGGTGGAACGGCGGCAATCTGGTGAAAGAGCGGACGGGCGGCTTCCGCCCCAGAGTCGGTCGTTTTCACGCGCGGTCTTGAACGTCCGCACGTAACAAAAGCCATCCTTCGATCGATGGACTCTGCCATCGACGCAGTATCCTCCGATTGCCTCCCTAGGCTCAAATTTGTGGCTTCGACTTCCAAACTGTCCAAATATCCTGCGAGAGGACCGGATGTGTCCAATATGCATAAGACAGCATCATGATTTCACCGTCGGCCCGATTAGGGTCGGCGGATTGCTTCACCACTAGGAATGCCTCTTGTTGGTCGTCATAACCAACTGCCGTAGCGGCATAAACTTCGGTATGTTCATCGCTAACGGCAAGTGCCTGATTGCCGGTGGTTGGCTGCGCCATGGTTGCAGCATCGGCATAATGCAGGAACAAAAAAGAAAAGGGCTGCCCTTCAGCCAAGCTCGCCTTTAACTGATACAAGGTGACCGGAGCCACATGAAGACCCAGATCAATCGTACCTGTCGCTGGATCATCATTCGCGGCAATCGGGCTAGCCGCAGTAGTCGTGCCTGCATCGACGCTTAGCCCCGATGACACAACGCCAATAGCTGACGTTGCGTCTCCGTTGAGTAAACCAGCAGCACGTCGGCTTTCTGCGTTCGCGCCACAAGACCAGCGTGCCTTGGCAACCTGCGGCGCAAACCCGGCAATGACCAGATCTCCGTATTGAATGAACAGTGGTGACGGATCGATAGACATTTGTGAACTTGATTGGCGACGCACATCACGAATACTCGCGGCGATGGCTTTCAACGTACTAGGCCCGATGTGATCGCAATCTCGAATTGCAAAATTGATGCCCCGTAAGTCAGCTGATTGAGGAATCTGTCGCAGTGCCATCAATGGTTTCTCGTTCGATCAAATTTATGATTCAAATACAAAAAAAGCATTGTCAATTTTCTTTTGATGATACCGTAGAATTATGAAGACTGTCAGGACATCAAACTTTTTTATTGAAAATGAAAGATGAAGTAATTCCATTGACGGAATGATGGCGCGGATCATTCACACTGAAGATACCGACTATTAGCGGTCGGTATTTTTTAAATTAAGTTATTATCGATCTCATGCTAAAATGCCGCGCTGTCGTTATCAGTTTGAGAATGTAGATAAACGATGTGCCGGGCAATCTATGTAAATCCATAGCGGCGTTCAGCCGATTGTGATTTCCTGGAACAGGAGCGCGCGGGCGACGGCTTCAGGCAGGGTAGCCGCGTGCAGCTTTTTGCGGGCTCTCCGGAGATGGAGCTCGATCGTGACGCGCGCCAGGCAGAGGCGGTCGGCAATCGCATCGATCCGCAATCCTTGTGCGAGGTAACTGAGGCAATCTCGCTCGCGCGACGAGAGTTTGGCGATTCCATAAAACTCACGGCGTACTTCGCCGATTGAATAAAGATGGAACAGCTGCGCGATCATAACGAGTTCAGATTCGCGACCATCAATTGCGCGAAAATACTCGCCCTCAGCGAGCGACGATCCCAATGTCATTCCAGCGACCGGCATCGTCCCGCCGAAGGAATCGAGCATTGGAACGCTAAGCTGTGAGCGCAATCCCGCTTCAACAGTTAAACCAACGGTTTCGCGGGCACTGCTTTCGTCAAGTTGCCGTAATACGCTCTCACCCCAGCGATAAGGGAGGCGATTACCGTTGCGTACGAACAACACATGGGGATCGGAGAGGTCGAGCCTTCGGTCGCCATAATAATCGATCCACCCGCTTGCCATCGTTGAGAGGAAACGGACTGGCGCGTCTATGCGCGCGGCAGCAACCGTGTCGAGGATACCGTAATTGATCTGGTCCATGCCAATAGCGGCGAGATGTTTGGTCATACGCGACCAACGATCGGTCACGTCCACCGCCTCGACAAGATCGGCGACCAGCGCGGCATGATCCAAGTTTGCGGTCGCCACAACACCCTCCCCTAAGGCTAATTGATAAAGACGCTATCGACGTGGGTTACGGAGTCAATCAGCCATCATGGCGCGGGATCGCCCGAACCGCTTACGAGCGCAATTCGTTGGATCCACAGGACATCGCGGCGGTGCGCATAGTCACCGATCAAACCCTTCGCGGGCAGATCAAGAGAATTTGTGCCAAGACAGGGTCGCGCAATGAAGCTGATCTGATGCGTATTTTGAGCGCGATACGGGCACAGGAAGCGAGACCAGTCTTTCGGGCGGCGCTCAACGCCAACAGCCGTCTCGGTTCGCTTACCTCCACGGAGTTAGGGGTTAGCAACCGCACTCTGACAGAGTGTCAGCCGCTATCCACCTCGCCATGGGATCTTTCGGGATTGGCTGAAGAAGCTTTCTATGGCGGAGATTGGGGCGACAACCGCCGTGAAGGTGCAGCGCCTTAATGGGGCAGCTATGCGATGCTTTCAGCCAAAAGCTGCCAGTCGCCTAACCACCCATTTTCAGCCGTCCGTTTGCCAAACGAGCCAAACCTGTTTGGTCACGATCACGCCGACCTCTGGCTGTCACAAGACCTCTCGGACCCTACGACAAGTTCAGGAGCGCCTGGTTCTATGGCCATCCGGCATTGGATCGCACCGACCTTTTGGCTTGTGGATCGGTGGGCCACGGAACTCGTCCGGGGTGACGGTTCCACTTTAGGTCGCTGCCCCGCACCCCTCACCACCCCTGCGTCGCCGTCCCCGCTACCACATACAGCGTTACCATCAGGCCCGCGATCAGTGCGCCAGGGCGGTAGCTGCCGGTGCGGCGCCAGGTGAAGATCGCGATGGCGGCCACCGCCGCCAGCACGACCGGGAATTGCAGCGCGATGACGGTGCTGAGCGGATCGAGCGCGGTGGGTAATTGGCCGGTCGCGAAGAACACCCCGTAATCGAGCGCCAGCATCACGACGAACCCCATCGCCAGCGCGAGCTTTGCCCAGCCATATTGCGCCACCCAGCCATCGCCCTGCACCGTCAGCCGATCGACCAGCACGCGGACGCTCGCCAGAAAACCAATCGTGATCGGCACGACATAGATCAGCGCGATCAGCAGCTGCTGTACCGTCGGCAGCTTCACCGCGATGATCCAGAAGCGGAAATCGGTGTGAAACAGCTGATCCGCCACCGCGAGCGCGGCATAGCCCGCCCCGACGCTCAGCCCGGCGAGCATCACCGATGGCAGCCAATCCGATTGCCGCCCGCTGACCGTGCCTCGCCCGATCAGCCAGCTGATTGCCGCGCCGATCAGCGCCCAGATGGTGATCTGGGTCGATACCGTTTGCGGCAAGATCGGGTTGGGCTGCACGAGCAGATACACCCCTGAGAACACCGGGAAAAAGGTGAGTGCGGGCAGGAAGCTCGTCATCGCAAAGGCGCGCCACCAGCGTCCGTCGCGCGCCTCCGCCACCGGCTCGACGATCCCGCGCACGCCCGCGAAACCGGGCAACCGCACCAGCATGTCGAACGCACCGAGCACCATCATGACGAAGCCGACCAGCCCGAGCGCGGTGCCGAATTCCTTCCAGAACCAGATCTGATCGCTCGACGGGAGCGGCTTGCCGCCCTCCAGCGTGACCGAAAACCAGTCGATCGCGCGCGCAATCGCTTCGGGCGAGATATGGTCACCGGGGTGGGTGACGGCCGGCGTCGCCAATATGCGCGCGGTGCCATCAGCAATCGATCCATAGAGCTTGCGCGGCACGATCCGCTCGCTGGTGCCGAACACCGCCTGCAGCTTGGGCGAATCGACCACGTCGCGGGCCTTGTCCACATCCCACATCAGTTTCGAAAATTCGTCATACTGACTGAACACCAACCCCAGATTGCGCGGCCACCCGGGGCTGCCATCCTTGGCAAAGGGCGCGCCGGTCGATGATCCTTCGAGCACGATCGCCTTGTAATCATCCGGATAAGCAGCGGCGGCGGCGAGCACCGTCCAGCCGCCCATGCTGTGCCCCTCCATCCCGATATTGGCGGTATCGACCATCGGCAGGCTGCGCAGATGCGCCAGCCCGTCCGGCCCGCCGAACCCGTTGGAGAAGGATGGCCCCTGGCTATAGCCATGCCCGGTCTGGTCGAGCGCGAGCACCACATAGCCCCGCCGCGCGAATTCGATCGCAAAGCCGGACTGGGTTTCGCGCGAGTTGATATAGCCGTGCACCGCGAGAATCCCGGGCGCCTTGCTGGTGGGCGTTGCGGTGCTGGGAACATAGAGCAATGCGCTCATCCGCTTGCCGCCGGTGCCGATGAAGCGGATGTCGCGAATCTCGACCCCGCCCGCGGTCTGGATGCGGCTGGCGAGCATCGCCCCGCCAAGCGCAAGCACGAGGCCAAGGATCAGCAACCACCAACCGCCACGCGGCATTCCTTGCGCCATATCCACCCCCTGATTGCACCGCGATTGACGCCCCCGCCTAAACCCGCGACGGACGCCCCTTATTCGCCCTGTTGGAGAGCCGATCATGCCCGAGGTCAAGATGCCCGCCATCAAAGTGCTGGCCTTTGATGTTTTCGGGACACTGGTCGACTGGCGCACCAGCATCGCCCGCGAGGCCGCGGCGGTGTTCTCGCGGGCGGGGCGCGACGATATCGACCCCGCCGGTTTCGCCGACGCGTGGCGCGCGCTTTATCAGCCGGCGATGGAGGCAGTGCGATCGGGCAAGCGGGCCTTTACGCGGCTGGATGTGCTGAATCGCGAGACGCTCGACATGCTGCTGGCGCGGCATGATCTGGTGCTGGATGACGCAGCGGCGGCTGATTTTGCGTTTGCGTGGCGCAGGCTCGATCACTGGCCCGATGTGGTGGCGGGACTGGCGCGGCTGCGGGGGCGCTATCCTTTGGTCACCCTGTCCAACGGCAATATCGCGCTGACGATGGAAATCGCACGGCGCAGCGGCATGGTGTTCGACGCAATCCTGGGCGCGGAGGCGGTGCAGGCGTTCAAGCCGATGCCAGAAGCCTATTTGCGCACCGCGGATCTGCTGGGCATCGCGCCGCATGACCTGTGCCTTGTCGCCGCGCATCACAGCGACCTAAGCGCCGCGCGGGCGTGCGGGCTGCAATGCGCCTATATCGATCGGCCGATGGAATATGGCGGCGCGACGGCGCCCGATGCGCATATGGCGCAGGACTGGGAATGGTCGGCGGGGAGTTTGGTGGCGTTGGCGGCGGCGATGGGGTGTTGAAGGCCTTGCGCTCCCTACCAAAGGCGGCACAGATGCCGCAAAACATCGCAGGAGCAAGTTGATGAAAGCTGCCGTCTATTATCAGAACGGAGACCCGAGCGTCCTTCGCTATGAGGACGTGCCCGATCCCGTCTGCCACCCCAAGGGTGTCATTATCCGCGTTGAGGCGGTGAGCGTGGAGGGCGGCGACACGCTCAACCGGTTGCGCGGGGCGCTGGCGACCACGCCGCATATCGTTGGCTATCAGGCAGCGGGAGAGATTATCGACGTAGGTGCCGAGGTGACTCACCTGAAAGTCGGCGACCGGGTGGCAACCGTCGATGGCTATGGCTCGCACGCTGAGCTGCGCCCCGTTCCGGCTCGCAATTGCTGGCCTATCCCCGCCGGGCTCGATCCGGCCAAGGCCGCCGTGGTCCCGGTGGCATTCGGCACTGCGCATGAATGCCTGTTCGGGCGCGGTGGACTGAAATCGGGCGAGACCGCGCTCATTCAGGCGGGCGCAAGCGGCGTCGGCATCGCCGCGATCCAGCTGGCGAAACAAGCGGGCGCGACCGTGATCGCCACCGCATCGAGCGACGAACGGCTCGACCGGTTGAAGGTGTACGGCCTTGATCACGGCATCAATTATGCGCGCGATGGCGTTGCCGCTGAGGTGAAGCGCCTGACTGGCGGCAAGGGCGCGGACGTGGTGGTCGATCCGGTGGGCGGCACGACTTTGCAATCTTCGATCGATTCACTTGCCTATCGCGGCCGCCTGTCGATGGTGGGGGCAGCCGGGCGCGAGCCGATGAAGGTGGATGTAGCGACGCTGATGTACGGCAATCAGTCGCTCAGCGGTGTATTCCTGGGCGCTGAAATCATGACCGATCGCGTCCACGACATGATTCAGGGGCTGATTGAGAACGTCGCGCAGGGCAAGATCGAGGTGCTCATCGACCGGCGTTACGCGCTGTCCGAAGCGGCCGAAGCGCATGCCTATATCGAGAGCCGACAGGCGGTTGGGCGCGTGATTCTGATGCCTTGAGGGTGGGATGAAGGCGGTTCGAGGTTAGTCGGCACTTCAATATCAGTTGTGTCCCCGCGAAGGCGGGGACCCAGCCTGGGCTCCCGCCTTCGCGGGAGCACAACTTCAACATTCATCAATGGGCGGTAGCCACCCTGCCCCAATCGTCACCCCGGGCTTGACCCGGGGTCCAGCTCTTTCTTCGTCTCCGCGACAGCGGGACCCCGGGTCAAGCCCTGGGTGACGGCAATGAGCTTGGGGCTTAGCCGCCCCCTATTCCGCATAGCCCGGATTATGCCGATCGAGCTTGCGCAGCAGCGCCGGCCACGCCAGCCCCTGGGCGAGCATCGCCATCCCCGCACCGCTCGACTGCTCCTCCACCTTGCCTTCGACACCTTGCGGCGGGTTGTGAAGCCCATTCCGCCCCGCTGCCAGCATATGCACCTGCGCCTCGCACGCGCGCTCGAGGAAATAGAGGCGCAGGAATGCCTGCGCGACGGTCGCGCCAACGGCCAAGGTGCCGTGGTTGCGCAGGATCATCGTGTGCTTGGTGCCAAGATCCTCGACGAGCCGCTCGCGCTCCTCAAGCTCGGTCGCGATGCCTTCATATTCGTGATACGCCACGTCGTGCCCGGCGATCATCGATGTCTGGGTGTGCGGCAGCAGCCCCTCGGCCATCGCCGACACCGCCTGACCATAAGGTGTGTGCAGATGCATCACCGACGCCGCATCCTCGCGCGCCATGTGGATCGCCGAATGGATCACAAAACCGGCGCGGTTCACCGGCGCCGGCGTATCGTCCACCTTGTTGCCATCGACATCGATCTTGACGAGCGCCGAGGCGGTCATTTCCTCGAACATGTGCGTATAGGGATTGATCAGGAAATGATGCTCCGGCCCCGGCACGCGGGCGGACAGATGCGTGAAGATCAGATCGTCCCAGCCATACATCGCCACCAACCGATAGGCGGCCGCCAGATCGACACGGGCCTGCCATTCCTCGGGTGAGCAACGATCGCGAACGCTGGGGGCGGGTTTGAGGGCGGTGGCCATCGCATCTTCTCCTGACATCAATAACGGTTGCGCTGCAGCATATGTTGCGCAGCATGAAATTGGCACGCAATACGACTTTAGCACCCCAAACGCCGCTTGACGAGCCGACTCCACGCGTGAAGGATGCAGTTATGGCTGG
>NZ_NCGB01000049.1:0-17594 GCF_002278865.1 Sphingomonas sp. 28-62-11
GCCCGGCACGCGAGCATAAAGCTCTCTGAACCGATGTGGACCTCGTTCTTCGAACTGCATACCGGCCCGTGGCGACTATCAGGCCACAACAAGAGGCCTAACACACGAGCGATAAAAGCGCCAAGCCATCATCAATGTTCGAAAATCACCTTGCAAAATTGAGGTCGTCCGCACTCTGTCAGAGGCACTTGGCCCGGACTGGCCGGCAAGAATTAGATAAGGCCCAGCCGTGGGGCCCAAGAACGGGTACCAGCTCAAATAACGGCCGGTCTATAGTTGCCGCCGAATGACAGGCGGGGGTTACGTCAGTCACCACATCACAGGCTATCAAATAACTGACCAATTCGGGCTGCACGCCTACCTAAAGCGCATCATAGTCCGCAATCGCCTGCGATACATCGTTGTGATGAGTGGCCAAGCCGTTGTGGATGACCATGCCGCGATTGCAGGTTTCGCGGATGGTGTTCATGTCATGGCTAGCAATGATCATGGCGCGGTCGGCGCGCTTTTCAAACAATTCGTGGTGGCATTTGCGCTGGAAATTCTGGTCACCAACCAGGATGACCTCGTCGATCAGATAGCAATCAAATTCGATAGCGAGCGAGAGCGCGAAGGCGAGGCGGGCGCGCATCCCGGAAGAATAGGTTTTCACCGGCATTTTCAACGATCCACCAAGTTCGGTGAAATCCTCCACGAAATCGCGCATTTCGGCATAGGCGCGGCCATAGATGCGGGCGATGAAGCGGGCGTTGTCATAGCCGGTCAGGCTACCCTGAAAGCCGCCGTTGAAGCCGATCGGCCAGCTCGAGGTCATATGGCGGTGGATGCGGCCGCTGTCGGGCAGCTCGACCCCGCCGATCTGCTTGATGAAGGTGGATTTGCCAGCGCCGTTGCGACCGAGCACGGCCACACGTTCTCCTTTCCCGATAGTTAAGTTGACGCCCTTTAACACCTCGCGTCGCCCGTGGCCCGCAGGGTAGCTCTTCCGGATGTCCTGACAGACGATCATTCGACCACCAAACGACGGCGTACTATGCGGCACAACAGGAGGCCGAGCGCCATGCAGGGGAGGATAAATTTCAGCGGGTAAAGAAAATCATAATGCGGAGCGATCGAAGGACCGAATATGCCATACCGCATCATTTCCATGCCATGCACCGGTGGAGAATAGAGCACGGCAGTTGCCGCAACCCCATGGAGCGCGCTGACTAGATAGAAGGCACCGGAAAACGGTATCATGATATAGATCGTGACCGGCATCACCTTTTCAACGACCTCACTCATTTCGCTAAGCGGTGCAACAACTAGCGCAACAGCAAGCGTGAATAAGGCATAATAACCCCAGCCCAGTATCACGAAACCAATATCGTACGGTACGGGAAACAAGCCGAAGGCCCCAAGCGCAAGTGCAATGAAAAGATAAGCCATCATGTGGCCGATTAGTTCAACCAGAAAGCGCACCAACAGGACATCAAGCACCTTGACCTGCCGGTGATACATCAGGCCGCTGTTGGCCGTGAAGCTACTGATGGAGCGGGAGATGGTGCTGCGGAACAAGACGAGGGGAATATAACCGGTCACCACAAAGGCGACGATGTCCACCCCATATTCCAGTGGTCCCTTCATGATCCGCCACAGAATGCCGACAAGAATTGCAAACAGTAATGGCTCAACCATGATCCAAAGGAAGCCGATGTTCTCGCGACCGAAGCGCGTGGTCAACTCGCGGAGCATCAGGGCACCAATAACCCGGACCTGGATATCCCAGCCCTCGCTCAACGAACTCATCGGTTCATTCCTCCGGCGCGTGCTCGAGAATGCCAACCACAAACATCCAGATTATGAAATAAAGGCAGAGAGCAAAGCCAAATATCGTTAGCACGGTTCGAAAAGCCTTGGGATACTCGGCTTTGTCGGGAGTATTCGGATTTACGACCCGCTCCAAATAAAACTGCTGCTTAAGAGCATCGGTTCGGGCACCTGCAAGCGTGGTTTGAGCAAGGACCAATAGTTCGGATGACAACTCTTGCTCGAGTTTGAGCGCGTCGTAAGAAGGAAGCTTACTGCTGATTGTATTGCCTCTGCCAACCACGCGGGCAGTCTGTCGCGCGATTTCGCGCGTCAGGGAAGCAATCTGTTCCCGAAGTGTTGGAATCGAAGGGTGGTCAGGTGTCACTTGTTGCAGAGTCGATAACTGTGCCTCAAGCGCGGCACGCTCAGAGATGATGCGATTCACAATCTCCCCGACGCCCGTTGCCTCCTGCAAAGGATCAACGACCGACACACGGTTCCGATATTGGGCAATCGCTCGTCGGGCGGCGGCCACCCGTGCCTCGGCCTCGACTACTCGGATCTCGGCTTCCTCGATCGCCTTGGTGCGCGCGTTTTCGTTCAGCTCGTTGACCAGTTGCTCGCTCTGCTTAAGCAACTTCTGATTAATCGCTGCGGCTTCGGCCGGGTTGAACGCTATCGCTCGCAACACAACCAGCCCTGTATCGGTATCAAGGTTAATCTGCACTTTGTTGCGGTAGTAGTCAAACAGCTCCTCAAAAGCACCCTTCTGCCACGGAAGCGGAAAACGTGACAGCAGGTCAATCTCTGCGGCACCATATACTTTTCGGATCGACAGTTCTTGAACGAGAATTTCCAACGCTGAACGTGACCGTACGAAGTCAATCACCTGATTAGACTGTTCCTGCCCTGCCGAAAGGCCCGTTGTCTGGATGAGATTGGCGAAAGAGGAGACCTGCGACGTGCGCTGGTTCGGCGCCTTGATTACGAAGCGGGACTCAGAGACATATTGGCTGGAAGCGATCCCAAAAAAATAGATGGCGCTGAGAAGCACAGGCACCACCACCGCTGCCATAAACCAAGGATGACGCTTCGCCGAAGCGGGCAGTTGGCTGAGGAGATTCATCGGCGCCCTATGCAACTGGAAACTGGCCATTGCTAGCAAAAAGTCCATATTGGCTTATCCCGTATAGACCTTGGTTGCACCATCCGCGTCGGGCAATCACGACCAACTGCGGGACCACGTTTCGATCTGCGCCAAATGTTTTAACGTCGGACATTTAAGACAATTTCGGCGCCGACGGTTTCGACATTACAACGCTATCGTTTGCGCAGCCGGTATGTTCTCTGCTTCGCGATCTGCGGACAAACGGGCAACGGCCGTGTCGATCAGCATCCCGATGCCTGCATCGCTGAGAAACGCGCCGCGGAGCAGGCAACGATCGACGAGAACCCGGTAAAAGGCGTCAAAGATATGTTGATCGGGTGCCTGAGCGTGACGCCAGAACTGATCGAGTCCCGACTGGTGCGTAATCCCGGCGATGTCATAGACGGCATTACCCATCACCGCGACAGGCTTGCCCTCGATGAGGGCCAGCGTCCCGGCGGTGCTGTTGACGGTGACCATCCCGTGCGCGCGCCGAACCAGCTGCAGCAGATCGCCATGTTCGATAAAATCCACCCGATCGGCCACACCGAAACGGTGCGCCTCCTCCATCGTGATCTTGCGCCAGTCGTTCAGGCCGGCATCCAGCGGATGTTCCTTCACGGCCAGCCGCATCGTTGCGGGCGCGCGGTCTGCGAAACTAGCCATTACCTTGACAATCGCAGGCCGCATCCCGCGAAAATCCGAGTGTAGTCTGATTTGGTAATCAGAATCGAGCTGAAGCGGAAAGATAACGTAATCTGCCGTCTGCAGATTGTTCAGTGCAGCCTCTGCGCGCGCATATTCTTCCTTCCGCCGCTGAAACCGCCGCAGCCATTCCACGCCTTCGGCGACGGGATCACTTGGGCGATGGCTGCGATGGAAGGGGAATCGCCAATATTGGAGCACGAATTCGGCGTAATAGAAAAATGCGCCCCAGCCGCGTGCTGTTTGAAACGACTCGATGGGCGGAAAGCTAGGCACGGGCGGCAGGTTTCGGGCACGCTCGACATACCATTGCGGGTCGCGGGACAGTGTCGAGTTACCGTTCACGCCATCGCGTTCCAGCGTTACCCAGTCGGGACGGATATAGCCTTCTTCGAAAACATGGACCCGCACCGCAATCGCCTTGGCAGCCCGGATGGCAAGGACATGCTTCGGGCGACAATCCCCATAGACGACAAGGTCGGTCACCTGACGATCGCCGAGAAAACGGGCGATATAATCGGGCCAGCGGCTTTCGCGCCCGACATAATCGATCTGACCGCCCCAGGTGGCGCGATCCCCACCGTTGAAGTTGATCCGCAGCACATGGTGGCCATGCGACTGCAGAACCCGACCCAGCCTTGGGAAAAACGAGCCATGCGGCCCCTGCAGGAACAGGAAAACGCGCTTCTCCGGCGGGAAATTTTCCACCAGCGCGTTCACCGAAACCACCGATTGACCTGGCCCTGAAGCGCGCGGACGCGAGTCAGCAAGCTCTGGTGCTGGAAGCTTGGCTGCGCCATTCTTGAAATCAGCAGTTCGGGCGTACATGGCAGTTTGGTCACCGGATCAAGATATTGCGGGTAGACAAGCAACGACCCCGCCACAAGCTCCATTAGCGACAGGCGGCGGGTTCGCCGTGGCAATGCACCGGCCAAATCCTGGGTCAATCCCCATCCCGCAAAAAATGGTTGCCCGTGGACGATAACCTCGCGTCGGCGAAGTAACGCCTCGAACCCTGCCAGAGAGGTCCAGACATGGACCGCATCAACCGCCTCAAGCATCGCCGCCATTGATACGTCACGCACGACAAGATCGGCGAATTTCAGGCACTCCCGGTCACTAATCGCGCCTTTGCGGTGGCCTGCCTCAACATCCGGATGCGGTTTGAAGATCAGAAAGGAGTCGGGCTCATGCGCACGTGCCCGACGGAGCAAATCGAAGTTACCCCTAACGTCGCCGCCGCCTAGCAAGACCGATCGATCATCTTCAACCTGGCCTGTCACAAGAACCCGGCGGCCCGTTGCCGGCGACTCAGGGGGCCGATCGTGCCCGGCGGCATATTTGCTGATTCCCGATGCGACGATCATGGCAACCAAGGCCGACGCCCGATCGATCAATGATTGCGGAAATGGCATTGTTTCAAGCAGTACTTCCAAGGCACTGGGTTGGGTGGGATCGTAATAAATGCCAATCGGATCAACGACAACCGACTGGGGCGGATGCAGGCCGCTACCAAGACCTACCGACCGGATGAACCCATCCTCGATTTGACAAATCGGAACGCTCGCCGCTTTGGCAAGACTAAAAACGGATGCAGGAACACGGGACGGCCATACCGCAATCGCCCCTTTGGCACGTCCGGCTGCTTGCACGGCATTAGCGGCGCTTCGATAAAAAAGTCGCTGGCGGGCTTGGCCGGCCCATAAGAAGGTCTCAATTTCCTGGCGTTTCCAGTCTGCGATCCCCGCCGCGGCCGCAATCTTTCGATTGCCGTCAATCATCGTCCGCCAAGCGGTGAGCTGGTCGATCATCGCGATAGGCGCGCAGGGGGCGCCGGTAAAACAATCATGATAGTGCCGGTTGGCGAGTAGAACGGCTTCGATCACCGTGAGCGGATCGACTGGCGGCGAGGCAATCTCCCTTCCATCGGCGACTGTAAAATGCCGCACAGGGACACCGGCGATCTGTGCCACAATGGCACGCTCATCACCTGCTGAGACGAATAAACTCACAGCCCCGTCGAGGATCGACCAAGGATCGACAGGGCCATAATCCACACGCCCGCCCTGCTGCTGCAGCCAAGCTTTGATGCGCTTTCCTTCGCGTCCGGTCGGGACGATGGCGCGCCACGGAAACGCGCCAGAAGCGATCAGCGCCGCATGCATGCCCTTTGCCTGAGCAAGGGTTTGTGGGCACAGGATGTGAATGGCCGCACCCGTATGCGGCATTGGTGGTGCCCAGAATTCGCCGCCTACCCGAACCGACAGCAGTCGCCTTCGTACCTCGGATGGCGATTCGTCCGTGGCCAGCATGTTCAGCGGGGCGTTGCGGGGGGCATTATCAACCGCGGGCGAAACTGGTCTCGCCCTCGGAAACGGCGGCACGCGCAGAAAATATGTGCTCTGCAGGTCAGTCATGCTCGTGCCTGCTCAGATGCCCGAATCATCATCGACTAAACGGCCGGCAACCCATCATCATATTTGGACGTCACGAAGGGCATTGCGGTCTGCCAGGGCTAGAAACAGGCCGACCATGAACGGCAGGACTTGGGGGATCGTGGAAATCAGGATCCCCGCCGAGACCTCCATCCCGAAAGCTAATACGCTGATCGAAAGCAAGGCGTAACTGAAATGGGCGGCATAGGCCTGAATGCTGCTGAGCGTCCGAAATCGGCGATCGGCGATCTGTGCGCGAAGCGTCCAAGCACCGGTCGCAACCCCATAGGAAAACAACCACCCGAGCACCGGGACAGTTGAGGGATCATCGACGAAACAACTGAGCACTTGAACGTTCACAAGCACGATCACGGCCGGAATAATCGCGCTGCAGATCGCGGCCAAGCAGTAGCCTAGGCGCCGACGCCCCGTTTCGGCAACCTGCCGCGCGCGATCGGCGAGAAAGCCGTCTTCGCGGGGCAACAGGCTGGCGAGAACGAACAGTAGACTGGCAACGGCAAAGCCCAGAACGACGAGATGGGCGTCACCCAAGACGGTAAGTGCGAGGGCTGAAATCACTGCCAATGCGGACAGCGCGGCCATGGGAAACGTCGCCGTGCCCAAAACGGTACCGGTGGATAACAATGAACGACTGCCCCAATTAATTCGCTGCTGCTTACCCAAAACGACCAATGTGGCCAAGCATTCAAATAACGGACGACCGAACAATTCCCTTCGCTTCACGACCCAATTGACGTCCACGACGTACCACCGCAACGAACCCCGCCTCAACCGCCTCTCAAACATGGTTTGCGATGCCGATCCCATCGCTTATATCAATGCCATCGTCCGTTTGTTCGCCTTGGTCCGCGCCTTTGCAATGGCGGCGCTCTGCCTCATACCGGGGCTGCTTCCCACAACTGTCATCAAAGCCCAAACCGTCCTGACCAGCGACCGCATTGACGGAACGCCAGTAATCGACCGGCTTGATGCCAGCGATCTCGCCACAGGGCAGGTCCACCGCTTCTGGTTCCGGGTCAGCGATAATGCGATCGGCCAGGCTTGGTACGTACCGGTAATCGTTATGAAGGGCGCGAAGCCTGGCCACCGGCTGCTGCTGACGGCCGGCATTCACGGCGATGAACTCAACGGGATCGATGTGATCCACCGGCTGGTCGGCAAGATCGATCTGGCGCGGCTTTCAGGAACGATTGTTGCCGTGCCCGGGTTGAACACGCCAGGACTTTTACATCACACGCGCGCCTTCACGCCGGGCGACGGGGCGGATGGGGCCAATCTCAACCGCCTGATGCCGGGCGATCCGGCGAGCAACGATCGGGCGGTTCGATATGCCGGGCGGCTGTGGTCGCAGGTGCTGCGACCCAATGCTGATACGGCGATCGACCTGCACACCCAGTCGCGCGGCACCGCCTATCCAATGTATGTTTTTGCTGATTCGGCGCGGGCACGCGCGATCGGCGAACTCATCGGCCCCGACATGATCAAGATCGATCCGGGCGTTGCCGGCAGTATTGAGACCGAGATGCTAAAGAGCGGCGTTCCCGCAATCACGCTTGAGCTCGAACGGCCCGAGATGTTCGACCGTCGAGTCATCGGCCGGGCGGTCGACGGTATCCAGCGGGTGATGGTCGATCTGAAAATGCTCCCGGGCGGCAGCGCGCCGCCCCGAAAAGTCACCCCCTATATCGGTGATACACTCGCCCGGGTCGGCACCAGCCGGGGTGGTTTTGCGACGCTGCTGGTCGACCTCGGCGATTCGGTCGCGAAGGGACAGGAGGTTGCCACAATTGCCGATCCTTTCGGGCGAATCGTTGAGAGATTGACGGCGCCGGAGGCCGGCCGCGTCAGCACGATCGCCACTGATCCATTGCGCGATCCGGGCGACACGGTGATGCGCATCTTGTACACCGCCCACTCGACCAGTAGCGACACCCCGCCCAGCCCCTGACGCCAGAACACGAGCATCGCGTGACGTGCGACGCGCGACGTCGAGCAAGCACGCCGAGGGGTCAAACGCGCGGCTGGTGCGTTTTGCTCAACTATTTTGTGGCTTTATGGTTACACTTAGGGAAAAACTTTGTGACCGGCGCGTGCGACTTTTTTGCTGCGTTGCAATGTAAGAAATGTTGATCCACCATTGACTGGTAATTTTATTGCTGTTGGGGGATCAAATGCATTTGAGTTCAAAGCTTTTCGCGCTTTCCAGCGCTTCTGTTGTTGCGCTGATGCTCGGGGGAGCAGCCCATGCGCAAACGGCGCCAGATGCGGAACCAGCGGCGAACGACGACACGATCGTCGTTACAGGCAGCCGATTGCAGCGTGATCCCAATGCCACCGCCCCGCTGCCCGTTAGCAGCGTAACGGCTGAACAACTCCGCGCAGCCGGCAACACCGATGTAACAGCCACGCTGCGCACGATCCCGGCGCTGATCTCATCGGGTTCGGTCGCCGATTCGCTTGAGCGCGGCGGCGGCGGCGTTGGCCAGGCGACGCTCAATTTGCGCCAACTCGGCTCCAACCGCACGCTCGTACTGATCGACGGCTATCGCCATGTTTCTGGCGTTGCGGGTGCGCAGACGGTTGACGTGGCCACAATCCCCAATGCGCTGATCGAGCGGGTTGACGTGCTGACCGGCGGCGCATCCGCCGTCTACGGTGCCGATGCCGTTACCGGCGTGGTAAACTACGTACTCAACAAAAATTTCGAAGGCCTGCGCATCGATGCTCAGGGCGGCATTTCGTCGCAGGGTGATGGCGAAACTTTCCGGATCGAAGGCACCTACGGCAAGAATTTTGCCGGCGGCCGCGGTAACTTCTCCTTCACCGCAGGCTATACCAATGACGCCGAAGTGCTGCTGGGTGACCGCGATTTCACCGCAGATAACGGTCGGGGCAACAACTCGACGACTTATGCCAACCCGGCCCGCCGTTTCCAGAAGGGCGACATCAACGCGGCGACGATGCCGAACTTTGCGAACTTCTTCCGCGTCGGTGGCCCCGGCCCCCGAACCAGCCGGATCTCGTTCGGCCCGGCAATCCCAACGGCAGCGCAATTTGCGACGATGTTTCCGGGCCGCACGCCAACCGCTGCAGAGCAGGCATTGATCGACCGGGCAACCAATTCGCCGACATTCGTGATCGCACGCCAACCCGTGTTCGCCATCAGCTCGAATGCTGGCCTCATCTTCCGCGCTGACTTCGCGCGGTTCAGCACCGATCTGAACAACAATGGCATCGCCGATTGTAATGAGAGCTTTGTCGGCTGGACGGGCTTTGGCGGCGGCGGCTGCTATGTCTCGACGTCGAACGGTGGCGTCAAGATTTTCGAAGACGGCATCATATCGACCAGCCAGAACCAATTTGGTGGTGACGGCGCGGTGGAACGTACCAACCAGACCTCGCTGATCCCAGGCAGCGAGCGTTTCTATGGCGATTTCCGTGCGAATTTCGAGCTTTCACCGGCGGCGGAGTTCTTCGTTGATGCGAAGTACGCACGCAACAACACGACGTCGCGGAACAATTACAACACTTTCTACGATTCGCTGCTGATCTTCCCGGACAACCCGTTCACGCCAGCCGCGCTTCAGGCCGAATCGAATGCCGCTGGTGGTCTTCGCGTCAGCCGCGATTTCCTAGATCTCGGGCCGAACATCCAGACCGCCAAGCGCGACACCTATCGCATCGTCGGTGGCGTGCGCGGCGAGGTGACGAGCAACCTGAATTACGAACTCGTCGCCAACTATGGCCGCACGGATAACTCGGTCACCCAAAGCAACTCAGTGCTCTACGATCGCCTGTTCGCTGCGATCGACGTGGTGCGCGGGCCGAATGGTCAGCCGATCTGCCGATCAAACATCAGCAACGTGCCCCACCCCGGTTCGGAAACCTTCCCTTTCATCGAAGGCGGTTTCTTCACTTTCCGCCCGGGTGACGGCCAGTGCCGCCCGGCGAACATCCTGAACGGGGTCAACTCGATCAGCCAGGACGCGGTTGATTTCATTACCACGCCAACGACCGATCTGTTCCGGCTGACCCAGTTTGTCATCAACGGCACGGTGACGGGTGATACGGGCGGCTTCTTCACCTTGCCCGGTGGCGCAGTGCAATTCGCGATCGGAGGTGAATATCGCCGTGAAACGTCCAGCTCGCGCTTCAGCGATCTCGAACTCGGCATCCTGCCCGCCAATTCGCCCGCAGGCCCGGCCGGCACGTTTATCGGTGACGTGTCAGCCAACCAGCAGCTGATTTTCGATCCGTCGACGCGCACGCTAAACACGGGCGGGTCGTTCGACGTGAAAGAAGTGTTCGGCGAATTTTCGCTGCCACTGCTGAAGGACACCGCGTTCTTCCATGAGCTGACCGTGGGTGCCGCTGGCCGCTATGCCGATTATTCGACGGTTGGCGGTGCCTTCACCTGGAACGTCAACGGCATCTGGGCACCTATTCCCGATATCCGGTTCCGCGGCACCTATGCCCGCGCCATCCGCGCGCCAAACATTGCCGAGTTGTTCAGCCCGGCGCAGGGCGCGACCTTCCGTCCATCCGATCCGTGCGACGTCATCAACCAGAACGCCACAGCCGCACGCCGTGCCAACTGCATCGCGGCGGCAACGGCTCTTGGTATTCCCAACGCTGCCACCTTCATCGCCAATTACAGCGATCCGCTCACCGGGCGTTTTTCCGGCACCAGCGGCGGCAACCCCAATCTGAACAAGGAAACCGCGACCACCTTCACCGTCGGTGCTGTGGTGCAACCCCGCTTCATCCGCGGGCTGACGGTTTCGGCCGATTACTACTCGATCCGCATCAACGATGCGATTGCAGCGGTGCAGGCGCAGGATATCGTCAACACCTGCTACGACAACACGACCTTCCCGAACCAGTTCTGCAGCCTGTTCCGGCGCAACGGCCCAACCGCTGGGCCCGCAACGTTCGGCTTTAACTTCCTGACGCAAACCCAGCTCAATTTCGGCCGGATCGAAACGTCAGGCATCGACGCCAGCATCAATTATGGCTTCGATATCAGCCAGTATAAGATCAATGTCGGCGTCAACGGCAACTGGACTGAAAAGGTCGATCGCTTCTTCGATCCGAATGACCCGACCCTGGTCAACCCGGCGCTACGCGAGCTGAGCGTGCCGGAATTTTCGGGCACGGCGAACATTAACGTCAAGCGTGGGCGGTTCACCGTTGGCTATAACGTGCAGTATATCGACAGCACGGCTGTAGCTGCGGCTGTGCAGATCGAGCGGATCGCCACCGAATTCGGCGATGCAGGCTTCGCGCCAACCTATTTCGTCCATGGGCTGTCGTTCAACTTCGACATTTTCAAGGACAGCGCGATCTATGGCGGTGTCAACAACCTGACTGACGCTCAACCGTACCTGTCGAGCTCAGCCTATCCCGTCTCGGGCCTCGGCCGGCTGTTCTTCCTGGGCATCCGCACCAAGCTTTAAGCACGGGGCGGTTCGCCCGGGCATTCGATCAACGCAAAAGCGGCGGGGGAGCAATCCTCCGCCGCTTTTTTGTTAGGTCTTAGAGGCGCGACGAGGCAACGCCACCGGGCAATTACCGCGTTACGTGCTTTGGAGCCTGCGCTATCGTCACGATACGGACGGCGGCGCTTTACGCGGCAGCAACGAACAAGGAATGAAACGCTGCTCCGGCCTGATCAGTCGATTCTGGCGTCACGAATTGCTTCCAGTTCCGCCAGGCGGACAGGATCATCCTCTGCCAGTTTTTCTTCGAGGTAAAATCCATACGGAATGTCGCGAACCAGTTTCTGCGCTTCACCGCTATACTCTTCGGCGATAATCGCAAATGCATCGACGAGTTCGCGTAGAAAACCCTTATCGAGACCTTCGATATCACCTGCCATACATTCCATCATCTCGACCGCCTCGTCGGGATCCAGTTTTTCTTCATCGGTTAATTCGAGGAACAGCATAAAATTAGCGATAATTCGAGCGACTTGAAGAGCAATCATGGCTTCGCTACCCTTACTTTAATGTTTTTGATATTCATCGATTTAAACAGTTTTAGGGCTTTTGCGCGCTGAACTTCATCCGGAACGACCCACGTTCCGATAGCTCCATTTTCTTCAAGGGCTTGCGTCTGGCGTGCTACTTGGGCTCGTGCCCTTGGCGCGTTAACAACTTTCAGTTTCCAATCTTCCATGTACTCACCTAGTGTGCCGTCGAACTTCACTGGACGCTTGGAACCGTCGGCCATTGTTCGCATCAGTGTCGGCGCCATACCGGGCCGGGCGTTGGGTGCTGAATCGTTGTAACGCTTTGCAGGACTGTCGCGACCGAGATTTTCCCTCACCCAGCCGATCTGCGGCGACGGAAACGGACCCGGTCTGGGCCTTGCCATCCGAAGGCGACGCGCTGCCGCAACCTTCGCGACCGCCGTACCCGGCACAGCCGACACCGCGAGATTTCCGGCAACTGATCCGGCGGCGCGCCCGATATCGCGTGGTGTCGCATTGCCAATCGCCCGGGCGGCGCGCGACACCTGAACGCGAGCCGGTGTCTCCTCGGCCGCGATCGCCGCGTCAATCGTGTTGGCAATCCCCAACACTGCATTGCGCGCCGTCGTGGCCGGGTTGGTCGTCAACGCCGCATAGGCACCCGTCACGACGCCTTCTGCGACACCATAAAGCCCCTCACCAACACCACCCACAAACTCGACAGCTGGATTGCCTTGCCTGTCTTGCTGCACTGCCACTGGCTTGAATCTCGCCTCAGTCGCCCCACGGCCTGCCGGCTTCGGAGCCGGCCGCGCCGTTTGCCCAGCGCGCGTCGCTTCTACGCGCGGCCTTGCCGTGATTCGAGGTTGCGGAGGGTTAGCGCGATCAGCAGATTGGCCCCCGCCTGCGCCATGATGACGCCCCGATCCCGCAAAGGTGAACCGACCATCATCGGGATCGTGCCAGGGGTTGAACTTGAGTTCGATTCCGGCATTGACCGAAACAGGGGGCAACCTGCCCGTCCGCAACCAATGTGAAAACGCGCTTTGTTGCTTTTGGCCTGAAGGACGAATCATACCGCCTCACCTGAAGATGCGGTGAGAACATTTGAAGAACAAAATCCAACAAGTCAAACAGAAATGGACACGCCGGGATGCAATCCGTCCGGATTAAGACCTCTGTTCAGTTGCGCTGGTTATAATTTCGGAGAAATGGTGCCGCTTACAGGACTCGAACCTGTGACCCCCGCATTACGAAGGAAGTTGACTGAACGAATAAAGGCAATGCTTTTCAATTATATAGGTCAATAATCCGCGGTCCGTCGATGATCGACCCAAGCCCCACCCAAACGCGGCGACGAAGCGAAATCCAGCGTTGCCTTCTGGAAGTGCGTTGGCTCAGTCGATCGGCGAAATGTGACCTACGCTGGACCCACTCGGCCCTAACTGGCCGGCTCGTATTGAGCTGCTAGCTGACAGGCAGGTTTCAGGGGATCGGCGAACGAAAGCTGCTGTCGCGCGCGGGTAAAGGCGTACTTCCGCTTCCGCCCCAATCCCAGCCGTTCAGCGCGGCTTTTCGTTCTCCTAAAACCCGCCGTTCGCTGAACAAGCGTTTTTCGGCAAATGTTGGGCCGGGAACGGACTGTCAGGTATTCGTCGGCGAAGTGAGGATAGCGGCCTTTCGCAAGTTGGGAAATGTCGATCGTCGCGAGATGGGCCGATGGGCGAACAACCGGTCCGAAAACAGTAATCTTCCCTTCCGACGAAGCGGGCAGGGCCATGAGTCCGGGAGCTTCATCCTGGGCTTGCAGAATGGCGATCCGATCAAACCATTTGAAGAATGCCACGCTACCTTCCTTGATCAGCGATCCGTTCGTTCGGTTCCGGGGTCGCCAGCCTCAGCCCGACTTTCAGAAATTCGTTCCAGCGCGGATCCATGAAGGGCAGCCAATCCACCAATTCTGGCGAGAAATCGGGCTTGATCTCCAGCAAGTGCCGATGAGCATTGCGCGCCTCCGTCAGCAGCCCCTGCCGCGCCAGCGCGTTGATTTTGGTCACGTGCGCGTACCAATAGGCGCGCCGCCGGAGAAGGGCCTGATCGGCATGGTCGATCGCGTGTTCCCAGTTGCCCATCATGCAATGCGCGATGGCCAGTTCGCCCAGCACCAGGAAGGTATGTTCGTCATTCGGCCCAAGCCGCAGCGCGAGCTGGAGCGGCGCGGTGGCCTCTGTCGGGCGATCGTCCAGGATCAACGTGCTGCCGATCTGCGAATGAGCAAGCGACAAGCTGGGATTTAGCGCTACCGCCTTGTAAAACAATGTCAGCGCTGGCCCGGGCCGACGCTGCCAGAGTTCGGCCATACCGGCATACATATAGGCGCGGCCATCCTCCCCATCGGCGGCAATGGAACGCTGGGCGAGCCGGCTGAGCGCCTGCATCTGGGCCTGGTTCTTGCGCCCAGTCCAGATTGATCGGGCGTGAAAGAAGGTCAACTGTATCAGTGCTTCTGCCGAATTGGGCACGCGTGCCAAGGCTTCGTTGAAGCATGCTTCCGCCAGCAAGGAATCCTCCCGCGTAAAGCGGTGGAGATGCCAACGACCACGCCAGATCAGGTCTTCTACGCCCAGATCGTGTGTAGGGGCGATGCTGACCCGCGCCTTTTCCGACGCATCAATCCGCGTATCGAGCACGCCGATGATCTCGACGATCCGTGCATCCAATACTGGCTGCGAAAATGGCAGCGGAAGGTCAGCCGTGTACGACCAGATATTCAGGCCGGTTTCCGCATCGGCCATCCGCAAGCCGAGTCGGGCAACGTCGGCCCCGCGCCGCAGCGATCCTTCCAGCACATAGCGAACGCCAAGCGACTGGCCGATCCGGCGAAGTTCGATTTGTGGATCGCGGTACAGGAAGCTAGCGCTGCGGGCGATCACCGGCAGCCAACGCAGCCTTGACAGGCGCTCTATCAATTCCTCGCTAATGCCATCGGCCAGATAATCGAGCGCGACGGAACCTGTCATGTTCTGCAGCGGCAACACGGCGATGGCCGTCTTGTTGGCAAATCCGGGGACGGGGGCGTCCATATCGACAATGCGAGCAGGCAGCCGCGCCTGCCCGGCGGCGTCGCGCTCCACGCCCGCCTCCTGCGCCCGGCGTTGCGCACGGAGCCAGTCCTCAAAGCTATCCTCGCCTGGAATGTCGAGCCCTTCCAGCAATTCGTGGTCGTAACCGGCTTCCTGCGTGCTGACGTCTAGTTGATCCAGGTCGAGCCAGACTCGGTTGAAGTCTGCGTTCAGCAGTGGAATGCCGCCGCAGTTCAAGATCGCCCGGACATTGGAAAGCTCGCGCCGCAAGCTGGCCTGCGCTTGCGGCTGCTGGCGACTGCTCCACAGCCGGTCTTGCAACCATACACGCGTCCTTTCGCCACCGCTTGCCAAGGCCAGCATTGCAATCAAGGCCTGCCCCCTTCGACTGGCGATCTCGATCCGTTCGCCATCGGGCGCGTACAGGCGAAACGCTCCCAAAATTTCCAGACGATACTTCCGCCGTGTTCGGTCCATCACATTTGTTCCCCCGTTAATGTCGCGAATAACTGATCGTCAGGGCTTTTCGCATAACTTTTCACGCATTTCGGACGGTCGTTTCACGCTCGGCCTACGACCGGCAATGAGGAGACACCCAGGGCAGCGAAGGAAAATCGAAATAGCTGCCGATCCAGGGGGATTTGATCATTAGAGACAGCCGTCAACCGGTCAGTTGGGCGTCCGGCAATAGTCCTGTAAGCGAGGCCTGCAATGGCTGCTGAGGATGTAGCGCTTACCAGCGCGCTCGATCGGCTAATCGCAGCCGCCAATCGGCAAGAGATCGATTCACCTGCTTTCGCGACCCTGCGCGCGTTGTACCAGCAAGCTGCCCACCGGATGGCCGGGCCGGAACATGCTGAGCCCCAACTGATCGCCGCCATCCACCGCGCAAGTGAAGCAATCGAGGCGCTGGATCCGCTAAAGATTGGCCGTGCCAACACCATCATCGTGGCGATGCGGGTGATGGCAGGCTTGCGGAAGACGAGCTTGCGGATGCAGCGCGATGTCCGCAAGCAACCAGCCGATCGCCGAGCTCAGGATGTGGCTGCAGCAGACCCGGAAGGATTGCTGCCGGCATCAATCGATCTTCGAACGATCATCCCCGATGTAGCAAGTCGCGCGCATATCGGCCCCAGCACCGCCAATTCCATTGCGGCTTGCATCCATGATGCACGACGGCTCGCGGGGCATCGTGCCCAGTTTGAATCGTCGCGCGTACAGATCCAATATGGCGAACAAATCATTGAGTCAGCAGCGCCGATGGATGGCGATTTCCAAGTGCTCAATGGCATTCGGATCAAGCCGGACGATGGATGTCGCCCCATCGCCGCTAATTTGTCACGTTTGAAGGAGAGATTGGCCGAAGGACTGCCCTTCGCTTTCCTGTTTCTGAACAGAGGCGGTGCCGATTGCCAGGGCGAGATGCTGTCGGACGGCACCGTACGGAGATCAGAGCTAACGGACTTCCCCAAAGCACAGACCGCGACCGCGGTTGGCTATGACGACAGCCAGCGGGCCTTTATTGTCCTCGAGTATGCGCGTGATCGAAAGGGTTCCAGCAGCGATCCTTCCTAACTGTCCTATGCCTATGTCACTGACCCGATTTTGTCCCAGGACGTCTGGATGATTCGTGCTGTTTAAGGGTGCTGATATCGGAAACGAATGAGCCGCAAATCCAGAGCAAAGGCGCCTAGGCCCTTTCGCTGTTTCAACTCGTCGCCCGAAGTGATCCGGCTGGTGGTGCTGATGTATGTGCGCTTCCCGATGTCGCTGCGAAATGTTGACGACCTGCTGTTCGGGCGCGGTATCGACCTGTGTCGTGAAACCCTGCGGATATGGTGGAACAGGTTTGGACCGATGTTCGCTGGCGACACTACGCGGCAGCAAGTGACACGAATAAGAGGCTTCGTGACCTAACGGCGGCTTTCGGGATCAACTTCCGTGCGGAGGAACGGCAGATATTGGGGCGCATAGTTGTCGCCATCGAGTGACCAAGCGAACGTCCGCTTAGGCATTCCTTGTTCCCGAAAGCTGTCGGACAGGAATCCACCCAGTTTCTGCCGTTCCTGCGCCATCGATCGATGCGCTTCGCCTGAAAGCCGACCGTCAGGTTTCGGTGTGGAAAGCTGCCCGGCGGCAACCGCCCCAGTTGTCGCCATTTAAGGCGTCTTCAGCCAATCCCGAAAGCCGCCGCTCATTTTGTACTCGTCGCGTAATGAGGAATGGCGCCCCCTAGGACATTGCTGCCATTTCCTGTTTATGCGTCGAACGTCCGCTTTCATTGGGAACTGACATTTAGGTTTTCGTGGCGCCAAGCCTTTGAGCGAGCGAGGCTGAAGTTTTGCGCACAGGCAGCTTCAGAGGGATTGGAGAAGAGCGGTATCGGGTCAATTCGTTTTGTGTCAGACACAATTTTTTGGATATGGCGGCAAATTATGGAC
>NZ_NCGB01000050.1:0-17325 GCF_002278865.1 Sphingomonas sp. 28-62-11
CGCGTGCTCAAGTCCGTCTACCGGGCTGCAGGCTGGGACCTGCTCGACGACCGCTACCTGCAGGTGATGGGGCTGCTCTGCGCGATGCCGATGACGATGGCCAACGGCCTGTCGAAGGATCTCGAGCGCATGAAGCGGATGCGGACGCTGCTCACCACGACGGCGGCCAATCTGGCACCGATTCAGGGCGAATATCTGGGCGGCCAGGTGCCGCACTTGCTGTTGATCGGTCGGCGCGGCCAACCCTTCTTCTGGAGCCCGTTCGAGAATGCCGCCGGCAACCACAATGTCGCGGTCTTCGGCAAATCGGGTTCGGGCAAGTCGGTCGCGCTCCAGGAGCTGTGCGGCTCGCTCTGCGGCGCCGGTGCAAAGGTGGTCGTGATCGACGACGGCCGCTCGTTCGAGCACTCGGCAAAACTGCAGGGCGGCGCCTTCGTCGAATTCACGATGAGCTCGGGCTTCTGCCTCAACCCCTTCTCGATGATCGACCAGGTTCAGGCGGCTGAGGACGAGGATTACCTTCTCGACTGCATGGCGATGCTCAAGGCGATCATCAATCAGATGTCGCGGCACATCAACGTGCTCGATGACACCGAACGGGGCCTGATCGACGGCGCGGTCAACCAGGTCTGGGAGGAGCATGGCAGCAAGGGTTCGATCGATCTGGTGATCGCAGCCCTGGAGGCGACCGGCAACCCGTTGGCCTCCAATCTCGGCATCGCGATGCGACCCTTTTCGTCGGGAGGCACGTACGGGCGGTTCTTCCAGGGTGAAGTCTCGTTCGAATTGCAAGCGCAGCTCACCGTCTTCGAGCTGTCTGATCTCTCGGCGCGCGAGGAACTGCGCAGCGTCGTGCTGACCGCGATCATGTTCATGTCGCAGCAGATGATGCGCAAGCTCGATCGCTCAATCCCCAAGGCGCTTCTGCTCGACGAGGCGTGGCAGATGCTCCGGGGCGGCGCGATGGCCGACTTCATCGAGACCTATGCTCGCACCTGCCGGAAATACGGCGCGTCGCTGGTCACCGCGACCCAGTCGCTCAACGATTATTACAAGTCGGCCGGCTCGATCGCCGCCCTCGAGAACTCGGACTGGTTCGTTATCCTACAGCAAAAACCGGAGACGATCGCGGACTTCAAGAAGCACGATCGCTTCGAGATGGACGATTACACCGACGCCCTTCTGCGTTCGCTGAAGCGCAACGGTTTCGAATATTCGGACATCATGATCAAAGGGCCCGACACGCTCGCGGTCGGGCGCCTCGTGCTCGATCCCTATTCGGCCACGCTCTTCTCCTCGAGCCCGAGGACATTCGCTGCGATCGACGCGCTGATCGCGGAGGGCATGAGCATGGACGAAGCGATCGAGCGGATCGCCTTTCCCGACAACCCCGAAAAATGGGTGAGCAATCTCGTCGACACGGACGAGATCGCGATCGCTGCGGAGTAGGATCATGGCGACGAACGCTGACGACGTGAAGATCTCTAGTGCGCGCAAGGGCAGGCTGACGGCGGCCGAATGGCGGTCCGTTCTCTACTTCACGCTCCATGGGTTTGGATTCCTGGGCAGCACGCTGCTGATCACCTGGGGGCTGTTCTTCCTGTTCTTCCTCGCGATCGGCGGCTTCTCCTTCGACGGCTTCATCCACCAGCTCAACAATTTCACCACGCGCTATGTCGCGGCCGATCAGGCCCGGACCGGCGCATTTCTCAACATTTTCGCGATCGCGCACATGATCCTCTCGGCGGCGGTCATCACCTTCCGCCGGGATCGCATCTTGCCCCGCCGCATGCAGGAAGGGGTCCGCGATCATGGCTGAGCAACCCGAACTCGACTTGCCCCCCGCACCTCCCGCGCCTCAAGCCGCTCTTCCCAAGAACCGGATCGGCTTTGCAGGCTTCACCCGGCAGCAGATGGTGATCGGCCTGGTCGTGCTCGCAGTGTTGATCTGGGGGATGTGGGTCACGCGCGCGCTCACGGCGCCAAAGCAGGACCACATCGTGTCGGCCAGGCTGTCAGCGCTGGTTGGTGACTATGTCGAGGCGCAGCGATTCTCGGGCTCGCCGCCCGATCGGGTCCAGGCCGAGATGAGGGCTTTCATGTCTTCGCTCGATAAGGAGCTTCAGCGTCGGAGCGAGGGCGGGCAGGTGGTGCTGGTCGGCGAGGCGGTCCTAACCAAGAATGTGCCGGACATCACGGAGAGCCTGAAGAAGGCGGTGTTTGCGTCCGGTGTTCCGGAGCCAAAGCGCGTATCTGTCGAGCAGCTGCAGCGCATGCAGGAACTTTCGGCTGCACAGGCTGCGCTCGCCGCCTCTCGGCAACCGCCATTGGCAACGCCGGGGCAGATCGACCCCATGGCTGGTGTGCAGGCGGTCTCGCCGCAGAACCCGTCCGTCGGCGGTTCGTTCCCGCAACCGATGCCGCAGCCGGCTCCCGGGCAGCTGTCCAGACCGTCGGTCTCTACCTTTGGAGGCCCCGATGGCAACGGCGGCCAGTGAGCCCACGGCCCCGCGCTGGCGGTCGCGCAAGCGTCTGTGGGCGATGCTGGGTGTGGCGCTCGTCGGAACGGGTCTGTTCAGTGCGATTAGCGCATGGCGCGACAGCCACGTCTTCCTCATCAACGCGAGCGATTCCCTCCCCAATTGGGCCTTCCTCATCCGCCGGCACCAATTGCCAGTCCGCGGCGACTATGTGTTCTTCGATCCGCCGCAGAGCGCGCTTCTGCGTCGCCATTTCGGGGCGAAGCCGCAGATGTTCGGCAAGATCGTATACGGCATGCCGGGCGATGTCGTCGCGCATCGCGGAATGGTCGTGACGATCAACGGCAAGCCTATCGGGCGGCTGAAGCCACTCACGCGCTTCGGCGAGCCACTGACGCCAGGCGCGGAAGGTGTGATCCCGTCGGGCTGCTATTATGCCGGGTCTCCCCATCGCGACGGGTTCGACAGCCGTTACGCCGAGATCGGATTCGCCTGCGACCGCCAGATTATCGGTGTCGGGGAGCCTGTGCTGTGAAGCGGATGCTTGTCGCTGGCGGAGGGGCCGCGCTCCTCGGTATCGTCGCCTTTGTCATGAGCCCTGCCCGCATCGAGGCGCGTGACTATGGCCAGACGGGCCAGGCCTTCCCGGTCATCGAGCCGGATTTGCTTTCGACAATCGAAGCGCGGCTAAAGCGCGCTGAATCGACTGGCGAGCTCGCGCGCACCAACGAGATGTTCGCCAAGCGCGTCGAAGCGAAGGTTCGGCGGCCAACCCCTGTAGCTGGCCTCTCGCCAGCAACCGAGTCCAGGGACTGGACCTATGATCCAACGGTCCAGCTCGAGCACGATATTCGAGACCAGAAGGGCAACCTAATCGGCCGCGCCGGACAACGGATCAATCCACTCGACTTCGTGGCGATCAGGCAGACGCTGGTGTTCGTCGACGGCGACGATGCCGACCAGGTCGCGTGGGCCACGAGCCGGTATACCGACCTCAACGCCAAGATCATCTTCGTCAGCGGCTCGCCGATCGAGGAGATGACGAACCGGAAGCGCCGGTTCTACTTCGATCAGGAGGGCAAGCTCACCTCTCGCTTCGGCATCGAGCACACGCCGGCTGTCGTGCAGCAGAACGGCCGCGTGATGCGCGTTTCCGAGCAGGTGGTGAAGAAGGGGAGGGCGGGTTGATGCCGCTCTGGCTCGATCTCCTTCGCACGCCGATGGCGGCTCCGGAGACGTCGACGCTGCGGCGCATGCGCTTCGTCTGGCAGGCACTCTGCATCACCTGCGCGTTGGTCATCGGTCTCTTCTCACCGCTCCGCCATGCGGTCGGCCGGGCCGCGCCGATCGGCGCTGCTGTCCTGCTTTGCGCGACCGCCGCCTACACCTGCCTCTACCTGGTCCGAAAGCAGCGCGCCGACCGGGCTTCTCTCGACAACATCGGAGGCGTGGAGTGATCGGGTCCTTTCGCAGCGCCATCGGCGCACTCACATTCCTCCTCGCAATGGTCGCCCTGTCGCCACCGGCAGCGGCGGCCGGGCCGACCTGCAATGGCAAGTTCGTCAATCCGATCACCGATGTCTGCTGGTCCTGTCTCTTTCCGCTGTCTGTCGGTGCCTTGAAGATCTGGCCGAGCAGCCGCCCCGATCCCAGCAATCCCGCGTCGCCGATCTGCGCCTGCGCCGACCCGCTCCCGCGCATCGGCATATCGGTGGGGTTCTGGGAGCCGGCGCGCCTTGCGGACGTGACGATGAAGCCGTGGTGCTTCCCCAACCTCGGTGGCATCCGGATCGCGCCAGGGTTCGACATCGGCCAGGGCTATCTGACCGGACCATCCATGGTCGGTGGGCGGTCGCAGAGCACGGCCAAATGGCACGTCCACTGGTACGTCTATCCGCTGCTCTACTGGATGGAGATCCTGACGGACTTCGCTTGTTTCGAGCAGGCGTCATTCGACATCGCCTACATGACCGAGGTCGATCCGCTCTGGCAGGATGACTCGCTGGCGGCGCTGATCAATCCCGAAGCGATCGTGTTCGCCAATCCTATCGCGCAGGCCGCCTGCGCCGGCGATTGCGTCGCCGGCACCGTCCATCTGCCGCTCGATCCTCTATTCTGGTGCGCAGGCTGTCAGGGCTCGATGTATCCGCTCAACGGCAACATTCCGTCCTCGATCGGGCACGTCCAGTCCTCGCGGCTCGCGCTCTCGCGGTTCGCTTTCAAGATGCACCGTGAAGCACTTGCCTGGGGGACGATGGGATCGGCCGGGCTCTGCAAGAAGTATCTCATGCCGATCATGCGGAAGCAGCAATACCGCTTCCAGATGGTCAATCCGATCCCGACCGTCAGCGGGCGCTTCGCCTGCTCCGCGATCGGTGCCTCCACCATGCCACCCGACGCTGGTCGTGCCTATCCCGCCGGCGGCGAGGACATGGGCTACCTCGTTTGGCGCAAGCGCAATTGCTGCGTGCTCTAGGGGTCTGACGATGCGCTATCTCACCATCGGCATCCTCGCGGTCCTGGGCACCGCCGGTGTGTCCGCGCTGCTCGCTCAGACCGTCGACGGCGTAGACGTTCAGGCGGTCAAGAAGCGCTCAGCCGACCTCGCCGCGGAGGCCCAGGCCTTTGTCGATCAGGTCAAGGACAGGGGCGACCGGTTCCGGGAGGAGGCCGCTCAGGTCCGCGACGGCGGAACTGACAATATGCGCAAGATTGCGACGACCGAGCTTCCGAAGGGTCCCGCAGGGCCGGTCGATTTCGACGAGATCGTTAAGGGCGCGTCCCAGAATGCGAGCGCGAAAGGTGGGGAGGCGCCGCAATTCATCGCCTTCGCCAGCCTGTCGATGCCGGACGCTACGCTCAAGCAGCTCGTGCGCGATACCTCGAACGCCGGCGGTGTGGTTGTATTCAGGGGGTTTCCGAACAATTCCGCCAAGGAGTTTGTGGCACGGCTCGGCAAGGTCGTCGACAAGGGGCAGTTCGCCAGCATCGGCATCGATCCCCGGCTGTTTCGCGCGTTCGATGTCCAGGCTGTCCCGACCTACATCACGGTCTCGTCGGACTTCGATCTGTGCGCCGGCTTCTCCTGTCAGACCAAGGTGCCGCCCTACGATCGCATGATCGGTAACGTGACGGTGGAATATGCGCTCTCGACCTTCGCGGGCGGCAGCGGCCCGGGCGCCCGCGTAGCGGCGGTGGCTCTCTCCAACATGAAGCGCGACCGGCAATGATCGTGCGCCGCCTCCTGGGCGTGCTGTGCGCCCTGCTGCTCACGGTCGAGCCTGTCGCCGGGCAAGAGATGACGGTCGATCAAGCTCGCGCCGAGGGCAGGGCGATGGCGCAGGAGAAGAGAAACGATTCTTCACTGATTCCGTCCAGTGACGCGCAGGCTGCGGCTGTTCCAGGATATACAGGCACCAGCCAGCCCCAGACGACCTATTATGACGACCCGGACAAGCTCGTCGCCGATGCTCAGGCGCAGAAGTCTTCCGACCAAAGCTACCGGGTCACAACAGACGCCGATCGCACCCGCCCGACCTTCAGCAACGCCGAGATCCTGGCAACGACGAACCGCGCAACGACCGTCGAAGGCGACCCGTCGGCCTATCTCGCGGGCGAAGCGTACAGCAGCACCAGCGGAACCTGCACACCCCTCCCGCCGGGTTCGGGAACGAGCGGCTATTACGAAGCCACATGCAATCAGGGAACCAAGATCGAGCAGGAGCCACGATCATGCTCGATCACCATGGTGCCCGAGACCACGACAGTCGACGCGTACAAGTTTTTCGTCGTGCCAAACGGTGCGTACGGCACCCCCTTTGCCCGATATGACGCGATGGCGCCGCACCTGGCTTCAGGTGTCTGCCGGCCGACCGGCGTCGTGATGCAGGCCTGTCAGGCCCACAGGATTTACGGCGTTTCGACCAACAAGTTCTGCGACGACTATAACGCGACCGAATATGTCTGCTCTGAGAACCTGACCGATCTATCCCTCCTTCCAAGCCCGATCACGGGGCAAGGCTGGCACGCCAAGACGACCGAAACGCAGGTGACGACCAAAAGGGTCGATGGCTGCGGAGCCATGGCCGGAGATACGATGTGCACGGCTGATCCGGCCGGGGAAGTCTGCACAGAAGGCCCCGAGACCCGAATCATCGATGGCGTACCGGTCACGCAATCGTGCTGGGCATGGAAGCGCAACTTCACCTGCAACGTCATGTCGGCGGGCAACGATTGCGGCGATCTGGAGAGCAACCGGTCCTGCACCTTCCTCCGTGAAGATTGCCTTGATGACCCGCAGAGCGGGCCCTGCAAGGTCGCGGAGAAAGTGTACCGCTGTCCGACCCCTGCGAGCACCGTCGGGGGCGACAAGCAGTATATCTGCGGGGACGATGTCTACTGCATCAACGGCGATTGCGAACCGATCGTCCGCGAGGCGTCAACCGAATTCAGGGATGCGCTCGTCGGGCTTCACGCGCTCGATCAAGCCGGCAAGGAGTTCAACGAGGCCGACTTCAAGGTTTTCACGGGTACGCGCGAGACCTGCCACAAGCCTGTGTTCGGCCTGATCAACTGCTGCGCGGGAAAGGTGTCGGGCCTCGTGCCGCTCGGTGCTGGTGCAGCAGCGCTCGCCGGTGGGCCGGCCGCGATCGCCGCCTTCGCCACGCCGTTCCTCGTACTGTTCGCTTGCAGTCAGGACGAGATGAAGCTCGACATCAAGGACCGGATGGGCCTTTGCCACAACCTCGGCAGCTATTGCTCGTCGAGCTTCCTCGGGATCTGCTCGACCAAGCGCACCGCCTATTGCTGCTTCGAGAGCAAGCTCTCGCGCGTCCTGCAGGAGCAGGGCCGCCCACAGCTCGGCAAGCCATGGGGCAGCGCGAAAAAGGAGCAGTGCCAGGGCTTCACGGTCGATGAATTCGCGAGGCTCGACCTGTCGGTGATGGATTTCACCGACGTTTACTCGGACTTCATGGACGCCGCGAAGCTGCCCGATGAAGTCCAGACCATGTCCGGCATTCAGGACAAGATTCAGGCCTATTATGAGCTCCACGGCAAATGAACCCCTCGCCTCGACCGCGAATCTCGCCTGCGAGTGGGACATGACGGTGCTCGAGCTCGCGATCTTCCTCGCTGTCTATCGAGCAAAGCGGCCACCGCGGTTCGACGACGTGCTCGAGACCCTCAGTTCCTGGTTCGAAGGCGCCGTCCCAAGGAAGACGCTGAGCAGGGGTGTCTTGAAGATGGGCGCCAGAGGCTGGCTCGTCGCGGACGGCGACAGGCTGCTGCCGGCCGAACCGGGAAGGCAGGCGGCGTGCCCCCTCGTCAATGGGATCATCCGGCTGCTCGACCAGGGAACTCGGCTGATCGACGTCGCCCTGATGCTGGCCGTCCTGAGATTGACCAGAGAGGAATTGCAACATGGCGATCTCCATAATTGAACTGCCGGCGCTAATCGTATTGCTGGCGGGTTCGCCGCCTGTGGTGCCAGTGACACCGCACGGCTGCGGAGCCACTACCGCCCCCCGCGATGTCGACTGCTGCATTCACCTCGCAGCCTGGGACGGCCAAGCTGCACACCCCCACCATCCTTCCTCCTCCGCGCAATCCGCTCCATCCGACGAAAGGACATCCAGCGATGACGAGTTTCGCTAGGCTATCGATGCTGCTGCTGGCCGTGTCTCCGATCGGCGCAGCGGCTCCGCTCTGGGCGCAAGCGGCTGGGGCCGCCCGCGATGCGATCGAGCAGGATGTGCCCGACGATTTCTACTGTGGTGAGCGCAAGCTCGGCCAGTGGTTCTATTGCGTGAAGCCAAAAACGACCGAGGCTGCCCCCAACGCATTGACGGAGCCTCAGGCAAGCGCAGCCGAGCGGATCGCGTCAATCACCAAGCAGCTCGATGAACTCAAGGCGCGCGCGATCCTCGAGCCGACCGAGACCAACGTCATCGCCTATGTTCGCTTCCAACGTGAGCAGCTCGACCGCGCGTCGACCTTCTCGGACACCTGGCAGCGGGCGCTCTGGCAGAACCCCGATCTCGACTACACGCTGCAGCGACCGGTCTCGACGGTGGGCAAGCGCCTCTGGCTCGACAATCGCAAGGCGGACCGGGATGCGATTCTGACCAATCTTGGCCAGCGATATGGTCTGTTCTATTTCTACGCGCAAAGCTGCGGCGCCTGCGAGGTGTTCGCGCCGATCCTGCGCTCTGTGACCGACAGCCACAGGATGAGCGTGATGGCCGTCTCGATGGATGGCGGGCCGAACAAGGAATTTCCCAATTACGTGGTCGATTCCGGCCAGCGATCCAGGATGGGTGTGCCCGGCAATGAGACGCCGGCGCTGGTCCTGTTCGACACGCAGACAAAGCGGACGATCCCGGTCGGATACGGCGTGCTCAGCGCTGACGAAATCATGGATCGCATCTTCATACTGACCAACACCAAAGTGGGGAGCGACTATTGATGGAACAGGCACCGGAGCAGGGGCGGCGGCGCCCCTTTCGCACGAAGGTCGCAGCATGTCTGGCGATGGTCGCGGCGTCCCACTTCGCCCTGATCAGTGTGGCCCGGGCCGACGTCGCCTCGGAAATGAACGGCTTCTTCAACGACGCTGGCGGCGCTGCCAATGTCACCGGACCGACGGCTTTCCAAGGGCAGTCGGCGGGCTATTATTCGCTCGGGAATGTCTGGACGCGCTTCCCCCAGAAGAGTGTGTCGCCCTTCAATCTGCAGCTACCAAGCGCGCGCGCAGGCTGCGGTGGCATCGATCTCTTCAGCGGCAGCTTCTCCTTCATCAACGCCTCCGAGATCGTTGCTATGCTGAAGGCGACCGCGAACAATGCGCTCGGTTTCGCCTTCAAGCTCGCCATCGATTCGGTCTCGCCGGAAATTGGGAAGGTGATGGATGAGTTCAGCCAGAAGGCCCAGCTCCTCAATCAGATGAACATCTCGAGCTGCGAGACCGCCCAGGCGCTAGTCGGTGGGATCTGGCCGCAAATGGATTCCACCCGCTCGACGATCTGCGAGGCCGTGGGCAACAGCCAGGGCGTCTTCTCGGACTGGGCCGCGTCTCGGCAGGGCTGCAACAACGGCAACAAGCGCGATGCCACGATCGCCGGCAACACCGACGCCAATATGAAGGATCAGCTCGTCGGCGAGCCGCACAATTACACGTGGGAGGCGCTGAAGAAGTCCGCGAAGTTCGGCGCGTTCGATCAATCTTTCTCCGAATATATCATGACGCTGGTTGGCACCGTCGTCACCCAGCCTTCCACCGATCCTGCCGTGGGCGGGAAGGTGGTTATGTTCGGGCCGGCGGAGGAAGCGGTGGTCACAGCCCTCCTCGATGGCACGGCCGACGCACCGGCGGTCAAGATGCTGAAGTGCAACGATACGGATTGCTACGATGTTGGCGAGCAGACCTTGTCGGTCCCAGCCTCCTCCGCGCTTCGGCCGCGGATCGCGTCGATGATCAAGTCGATGAGCAGCAAGATCCGCACGGATACGGCGCTCGACGCGGCAGAGAAGCAGCTTCTGAACATCGCGACCGTACCAATTTACAAGATCCTCGCGGTCCAAGCCTATGCCCACTATGCGTTGACCGACGGCGAGATCGAAACGCTTTCGGAGATCGTGGCGGTCGATTTGCTGGCCGCGATGCTCGACAACATGCTCGACCGCGTCGAGCAGGCCCAGACGCATTATCAGACATTCGATCAGGCCACGGCCACGCAGTGGAAGCAACAGATCGCCGCGACCCGTCAGAAGTTCGCCCAGCGTGACGTGAAGCTCTCGAACAAGCTGCAGGTCACCATGCAGATCATCGATCGGAGCATCATGCTCGAGTCCACGCTCCAGAACTCGATGACGCCGGGGATGTCGTCCGCACTCAATTTCTCGCGCGGGCTCAATGCACAAGGGCTGAACTAGGGCAGGGGAGCCGCGGCGATGGTGGAGGTCTTCACGGTTGGGGGTGGCGAGTATCTCGTCAACACCTTCAACGCGGTCGCGGCCTGGTCGGGGGGCGGGGGATATCGATCCCTGCTCCGCGTCGTGATGGTGATGGGCCTGATCTACTCGTTGCTTGTCGTCGCGTTCACGCTCAACTTTCGAGTGTGGATGAACTGGTTCCTGCAATCGACGCTGATCTACCTTTGCCTGATGGTACCGACGATCGATGTGAAGGTGACCGACCGGATCAATCCGTCTTTGGCACCGGCGACGGTCGCGAACGTTCCGCTCGGGCTCGGGGTGCTCGCGAGTTTCACGACCCAGATCGGCGATTGGCTGACCCGAACCGCCGAGACCGTCTTCGTCATGCCGGGCGAGCTCAATTACTCGAGCAATGGCATGGTCTACGGCGCGCGTCTGTACGATGCGACCCGCAACTTCGTCATCCGCGACGCTGAGTTTTCGACGAACCTGGAAGAGCACTTCAAGAAGTGCCTGTTCGGCGACGTGATGCTTTACCGCAAATCGCTCACCGTCCTTGCGCAGTCGAAAGACCTCTGGGCGGACATCGGGCCCGGATCGGAGGCTCGTTCGCAGGAGTGGCTAGAACGGCAGGGCGACGGCACAGTGAACAGCGCGATCGTCACCTGCAGGCAGGCCTACGACATGCTCAACGCCCAATGGGCGCCAATGATCGAAGCAAACACGCCGCTTTGGGGCAAGGAACTCTATCCCAAGCTGAGCAACACGCTCGCGGCCGACAAGCTCAAGCATGATCTGCCGATCGCGAACGCGGCCTTCACCGGGTCGGCCAGCAACTATTCCGATTCCATGCGACAGAACACGGCCATCAACGCTTTCATGCAAGCCCGCAACAGCATGGCGGGCGGGTCGGGGGCGGCGACGATCGACACTTTCGCGCAGACGCGCGCGGACATACAGGCGCGCAATACCTACAATTCGATCGCTCAGCAGGCGATGGCCTGGGTGCCGATCCTGAATATCGTCCTGACGGTGGTCTTCTTCGCGATGTTCCCGGTGATCTTCCCGCTGTTCCTGATGCCGCAGACGGGGCTCGGGACGCTTAAAGGCTATGCGATGGGGTTCTTCTACCTCGCTGCGTGGGGGCCGCTGTATGTTATTCTCCATATGATCTGCATGACGAGGGCGGAGGCGGCCGCAGCTGGCGTCGCTGGTGGCGGCGTGACGCTAGGCACCTATGCCGGCATCGGTGCGGTGAACGGCGAGACGGCGACAATCGCCGGCTTCATGCTGATGAGCATCCCGTTCCTCGCGGCGGGCCTGGCTCGCGGCGCAATGTCGATCGCGGGGCAGGCGACCTCGATGCTCGCCCCTGCGCAGAACGCGGCGGAGGCGGCCGCGCTCGAACAGACGACGGGCAATTATTCCTACGGGAATGTGAGCTGGGCGAATTCCACATCGAACATGCGCCAGAGCGATCAGTGGACGACGGCACCGAGCTACATGGGCGGTGCGACCAGCGTTGGCTGGCGGCAGGATAATGGCGCTGTCGTGTCTGGCTTCGGTAACGGGCAAGAAGTGTTCGACACGAGCGGCGCGATTTCTCGGCTCGGTTTCACGCCGACGATGAATTCGGGTACCGTCGCGGAATGGAGAGAGATGGCGAACCAAGCGCATCGTCAGGCGCAGGCGTTCGAGAATGCCGCGCAAGAGATCCTCACCAGCACGCACACCAACCGCAGCGCGTTCGGAACCTCGTCCGAGCGCGCCTCGGGCTTCGAATCCGGCGCAGGTAGGTCCGCAAATACGAACGTCGAGAAGTTTGACCGAACGACCGGCTCAAGCTCGCAGGGCATGGAAGAGCGCTCGTCGACCGGCCAGAGCCAGCGGATCTCCGAAGGTCACGATCGGCAGGCAGGGACGACAGATCAAGTCGCTGGTTCGCTTGGGGGAGCGCTTGGTGGGGCCGGGCGGGGTGCTACTGGCGGGAAAGGCCGATTGGGCAGTTTGTTGCCGAACGTCAGTGGCACTGTCAGCGTCAATAAGACCGGAACTCAAACGGATAACCTACGATACGGGACGGATTCGAGCAGGTCTACTGACTCCTCCAGCTCGTCGTCCAGCGGCGTACGCGATGAACACTCCAACGGCACCGGAGCATCAACCTCCGACGGCACTTACGAGCGATCGGGCGTATTCAGCCGGTCTTCCTCAACATCCTCGTCTTCGCAAAGCACTGAAGACGCCCTTGCTCGGGCGCGCTCCTACACGGAGGCGGCACGCAAGATGGAGGAGCTGTCCGAGTCGCTCTCACGCGACGCCAGCTTCGCCGAAACCCACGGGATGCAACTCAGCGAGAATCTGAGCCAGGACCTTGCGCAGTGGTACAGGCAGCAGCAGCTGCTGCACCCGAACCTGGACGCGCCAGAGCTATGGGCGACGAACCTGACCGATCAGCAACGCGCTGTCAGGTCGCAGATGATTCAGCAATGGTCTCAGGAAAAACGTGATGCGCTTTGGAATGAAATCCAGGGCAGCATCTCCGAGCCGAATTTGGTGGATGTGCGTGGTACCGGCGTTAGAGGTCCAGGGGATGTTCGGGCCTCCTACCGTCCGCACGGTGTCGATCGGGCTGGCAGTGGCAGCGCGGGGGGCGATCCCAACGCGGCCGGGCGTATTATTGATGACGGTCGGGCGAGGTTGAGCGACGACAGGGCTTCTGCAGAGGCTGCCCGCACCAATCGCGCAGGTGCGACCGTCGATCTGCAATCAGAAGTGAACCGGGATCAGAACCGTGGGTTTTTCACTGATCCCGATCTTAGGAAGTGAATGCTCGAATCACCAGGCCAGGAACAAATAGACGCCAGTTCCTACAAGCAACGCCAACGAGATGAGGCCTCCGATTGCTCTACCGGGTGTGAGCGGTCTATCATCATTTGAATCAACGACCTGAGGGTTCATCAGCTGATATTCTGCTGTGAATTGCTCTTCGATATAGACCGGACCACCAGGGAGGTCCTTCGTTGCGAGATAGGTTCTCAGGTCGTACATGTCGAAAGCTCCGAACAGCCGGTTTTATACAGTGTCTGAAGTTTGTTCGCAACGGGTTGAGCGGGCTTCTCGAGTCTACCGAATCCGTGCATGCCACGTTCAGGCATCGGATCATATGTCACAGATATATCTATAACATATTGAGACGGCAATTTCCGAGGGATTGAGTCACCTTGAAAATTATGACATAGATATGCCATGAAGGTAGCTCGATCCGATAAATTGAGGTTGTTGCTCGATGCATGGGAGCCGCACACCGTGGCGACCAGTCCGCATCTGAGGGCACTCGGTCTGACGGCGCAGGACCTGCAGAACTACACAGCATCGCAGTGGCTGGCATCCCTAGGCCGCGGCGCGTTCAAACGCCCGATGGAAACCGTGACGTGGCAAGGAGCGCTTTACAGTGTCCAGTCACAACTCAAGCTGCCGGTGCATGTCGGCGCGCTCACCGCGCTCGAGATGACAGGCAACAGCCACTATGTCCGGTTCGGCGAGAACAAAGCCTACCTCTTTTCGCCGCTACGCGTGGTTCTGCCCGCTTGGTTTCAGACTCATTGGGGGGGGGCCGTCCGGCATATGCAAAGCAAGCTTCTGCCGAACGATCTGGGTCTCACCAAGCAGCGAGCCCCAGAAGGCTATCCATTGAATACCGCTACGCCCGAGCGGGCCATATTAGAGTTGCTCCACCTTGCGCCCAAGGAATTCGATCTCGTCGAGGCGGGCCAAATCATAGAGGGCATGACATCGCTTCGGCCCAAGCTTATGCAGTCGCTGCTCGAGGCCTGCGCTTCGGTGAAGGTCCGGCGGTTGTTCCTCTACCTCGCGGAACGGGCAGATCTTCCTGTTATGCGCCATCTGGATGCGGATCGAATAGACTTGGGCTCAGGCGATCGCAGCCTTGCGAAAATGGGCCGCTATGTGCCGAAATATAAGCTGCTCCTTCCCTGGGAGCTCGTCTCGAATGGGCGATGAGCAATATCGGGACCAGGTTCGTCTCCTCCTGGAAGTCCTGCCGCTGGTTATGGCCGAACCGGTCTTCGGGCTGAAAGGCGGCACGGCGATCAACCTGTTCGAATGGGATCTTCCGCGGCTGTCGGTCGACATCGATCTGACCTACCTTCCCGTCCACAACCGCGCCGAGTCCTTGCGCGCGATCGGTGAGGCGCTCGCTCGGATCAAAGCGGAAATCGAGTGTCGCCTGCCTCCAACCCGCGTTATCCAGACACGACAGGGCCAGGAAGAGATGGAGGTCAAGCTCCACTGTCAGCGCGGCAAGACCCAGATCAAGGTTGAGGTGAACCCCACCCTGCGCGGCCACCTCCTTCCCCTCCGCGACCTACGGTGCTCCGACCGTGTGCAGGAGAGATTTGAAGCATTTGTCGAGGCGCGTTGCCTCTCACACGGCGAGCTTTTCGGCGGCAAGATCTGTGCCGCGCTTGACCGGCAGCATCCGCGCGATCTCTTCGATGTGAGACGCCTACTCGACGGGGAAGGGCTCATTGACGAGGTTCGCCACGGCTTCATTGCCGCCCTCGTAAGCCACGGGCGTCCGGTCGCTGAGCTTATCTGCCCGAGTCGAAAGGACCAGAGCGACACATTCAAGACTCAATTCGAGGGGATGCCCTTCGAGCCTTTCACTTACGATGATCATGTTCAAACGCTCGATCGCCTTGTGCAGGCGATACACGCATCTCTGGACGCCGATGATCGAAGGTTCCTTGAGGGTTTGAAGCAGGAGACCCCCAATGGGATTGCTTTCCATTGACCACGATCCGCGAGCTACCAGCTCCACAGTTCAAGTTGATGAACATCCGCAGGTTCCAGGACACGCAGCCGAAAAGGCATGAAACAGGCCTTGCCGCTCTTCGACAAGCGCTCCAACGCTAAAGCAGCCGGCGGCGGCCTAATGGCATCGGACGCCTTGATCCAAGAAGGCTGAGCGTTCTGCCTGATCAGCCGTTCCCGCAATCATTTTACACGATTTAACCAGTTCTATATAAAACGGCTAGAACCGGCTAAATCCCCTCACCACGGACCCATGCGGAGGACAATGCCGGAGGGATAGACAGGATCACAACGATGCCTGTCGGCCTATGGCTCACCTCCTTCTGGTGCGATGCCGCTCGTGGGTCGATCGAAGGGGCCGGCCAGCCATGAGCTGAGATATTCGGCCACCATCGCGAGGAATTGCTCGCGTTGGTCGGACGCGGCGCGCGTGAACATTTCCAGCGGCCAGGCGAGGAGTCGATCAAACGGACGCGGGTGGATGGCGAAGCGGGCGGCGAGTGGGATCTTCAGTTCGGTGGCCGCGGCGGCGAAAAGGGCGCGCTGGATATGACCGTTTCCGTCGAGGAACGGATGGATTTTGCCGAACCAGCAGAAGAGATGCGTCAAGGTCAGGAGCTGCACAAAAGGCGTAGCGGACCGCGCGGGAACCAGCTCGCGACTAACCTCGGACAGCAGGAAATCGAGTGCCGCGGCGACTTTCTCGGGCTCTTCGAACGAAAAGCTCTTTTGGGGGCTGAAGAGTTGGGGCGCCCCCGAACGCCGTCCCTCGAGCGAGGTCCCTGCCGCACCTCGGTAGGTGCCCGCATATTCGGGATAGCCTGGCGGCGTGATCCCAGTGAACAAGGTGCGGTGAAGGTCTCGAGGATCGGTCAATATGGAAGAACGATAGGCGGCGTCGACAAGAATCGTTTGCTGCAGATTTGCGCACGCCCGCGTCATCACCGCATCGTAATTAGGCATGGCATAAGCCTGCCATTCGGGCGCTGTCGTCATTGTCGGCTCTTCCGGGATCTCGAATTTCGTTGAGCCGGCAGAATTGCCGGGCAGCCCTGCATCACAGAAACTCCTCACCTGCATGGTCGTCAAACAGTGCGGCATCGCGGACATAGCCGGCGACTGTGTCGAGCGACTTGTGGCGCGAGTGGTCCTTCATCTTGAACAGGTTCGCTCGCTTCGCGGCCGCCTCGGTAAGGAAACCCGCGCGTAGGGAATGCCCGGAGAACAGGGCTGGGTCGAGCCCGGCCGCCAGGGCCGTCGTCTTCACCAGACGGGCCACGGTCTTGTCGGTGATCGGATCGGCAGTCAGCGCGTCCCCCCGCGTCAACCGGCGAAACACCGGGCCCGTCCGGGGCTTGCCGGTAACGGGATCAGGGCCGATCAGATCGGCCGCCTCAAGCCAGTCGCTGAGGAGGCTGACAGGCCGGATATAACGGCCTTCGGGGATTGCAATCTCCTGGCCCTCGGCATCCTGATCGCCTTTCGAACGGGGGATTGATATCCGCACGCCCGAGGTCTCGAAATCGAGATCGGACAACTGCATACCGGCTATTTCGGAACGGCGAAATGCGCCCGCCATGCCTATCCCGAGAATTGCGCGATCGCGCTTGGCGCGCAGGCCTCCGGCCGTGATCGTCGCGAGCATAGCGGTGAGAACGTCCGCCGCTGCCGGCGCTTTTTGATCCGTCTTGCGCGCATATTTGCGGCGCACGCCCGCCATCATCTGCGCGATGACGCCGGCGGCATCACGCGCGGTGGGCGAGGCGAGACCCGCCTCCTTGTGATGATGGTTGATCGCCGCGACGCGCCGGCCGATCGTGACCGGCGCGATCCCCGCCTCGGCCTCGACATGGGCGAACAGCGCGACGATGTCAGGGTGGGCGGGCAGCGCTTCGACGTTGCGCGCGTCACAGAAGTCGCAGAAACGTTCCCAGTCCGAGGCATAGGCTTTCTGGGTCGATCCTGCCTTGGACGCGGCCAGCGTGTCGCGCGCGCCTTCGATCTCCGCGAGCAGGTCGGCCGGAAGGTTGGTCGAGATCGGGAGCAGGTCGCGGGCCATGGCTTACATGCCTAT
>NZ_NCGB01000051.1:0-23740 GCF_002278865.1 Sphingomonas sp. 28-62-11
GTTCTGAGCCAGGATCAAACTCTCAAGTTTGATGTTCCTGAACGACCGGATGGAATGATCCGGACGAACAAGCTCATTTCAAGGAGCCATTCCTGCACAATTACATTCACTAGTGGATATGTAAATTGAGACATATGAGCCGGCCACCGGAGCAAGCCCCGCTGGACGTCCATATAGGAACGGCTTAATTTAACCGAGTATCGACGCCTTAAAACCGTCGAACCCGGAGCCGCCGCCCACATGTCCCTTCATCTAAACCGACAATGTCAAAGAGCGCAAAAGACCGACGCTTTCCCGTTCCTCTTTTTATCGAGGGCTGGGCTAGCGCCGAGGATTTGGTGACTGCAGAGGCGAACCGTGTGGTTCATCGCTGCGGTGGAGTGGCTTATATGGGTGGCTCCAACAGCCGTCAACGGCTTTTTGCAATTTTCTTACAAACCGCCCTGTACCCCGCAGGAATCCTAGGGTTTACGGCTCTGTAATCACCTTGGCGCATAGCATTTGGCCATGGAATCACCCGCCACCCCTTTGATTCGCGAGTCGGAATCACTGGCCGATCAGGTTCGCAGCGCCGTTATCTGGCGCTCAGGCAGCCAGATTGTCGCGCAGATGGTGCAATGGGGCGCCACCTTCATGGTGATTCGCATCCTGGCGCCTGCGGACTATGGCCTGTTCGCGATGACTCAGGTGGTCGTGCTGCTGCTCAACATGCTCAACGGCTATGGGCTGGCAAGCGGGTTGATTCGCCAGCCCAACGTGACCGAACGCGAAATACGTCAGCTGTTCGGCATGATTCTGCTCGTCAATCTGGGCCTTGCGGTGATCCAGCTGATCCTGGCCCCCATTGCCGCTGCTTATTACCGGCAGCCGATCATCGGCCAGATGTTGCAGGTGCAGGCCGTGATTTATGCAACCACGCCATTCATGGCGCTGGCCTATGCACTGCTCTCGAGATCAATGGACTTTCGTCGCCAGGCCCGGGTCAACATCTTATCGTCAATCGCCAGTGCTGCGGCGGCGCTTGGCGGTGCCATGGCCGGGTTCGGGGTGTGGACGCTGGTGATTGCGCCGATCGTGATGTTCGCCGTCCGCGCGGTCGGCCTGACGGTTGCGGCGCGATCACTGATGTGGCCGATCTTCGATTTTCGCGGCGCGGGGCATCTGGCGCGGTACGGCAGCGTGATGGCGGTCGGTCAGTTGCTCTGGTTCGTCGAGAGCCAGATGGACGTCTTCATCGCCGGGCGCGTGCTGGATCCGCACATGCTCGGCATTTACACGACCAGCCTGTTCCTCACCCAGATCTTCGTATCGAAGGTGGTGCCGCCACTGAACGAGGTCGCCTTTTCGGCCTATGCGCGCATGCAACATGACAGCGCCGCCATCGCCAGCGCCTTTGCGCGCAGCATCCGCGTGATCATGACCGCCGCTTTGCCCTTCTATATCGGGCTCGCCGTTACCGCCGAACCGATCGTGCTGACCATGTTGGGCGACAAATGGACCGAGGCGATCCCGATCGTTACGATTCTGGCCTGCGCCATGCCGTTGCTGACGATCCAGGTCCTCCTCGCGCCGGCGTGCGACGCGACCGGGCATCCCGGCATCAGCGTACGCAATGGCGCGACCGGCGCGCTATTGCTGACAACCGCTTATCTGATCGGCATCCGATGGGGGGTGATGGGCCTCGCCTGGTCATGGCTTGCCGCCTATCCGGTCTATCTGACGATCAGCCTGACACGGACGCTGCCAGTGATCGGGGTGACCGCCGACGCGTTGGGTCGATCGATCCAGCCGCCGCTGATTGCGGCAATCGCCATGGGGATCGGGGTGGTGATGCTCGATTCGGCGCTACCCTTGCTCGCCCCTCTGTTGCGACTCGCCATTCTGGTGAGCGCGGGCGGTGCAATTTATACGGGCTGGCTCGGCATATTCTCCCGTCCGGTCATCACCGAAATCGTCACGATCGTCCGTCGGCGACCACAGCCGATCGCCGCCTAAACATCGTCACGCCGTCTGGATGTAATCGCGCATCGCCGCCGCATCGGCCTCGATCCGGTCGATCCGATATTTGACAAGATCGCCGATCGAAACGACGCCGATGATCCGTCCGCTTTCGATCACCGGCAGATGGCGGATGCGCCGCCGCGTCATCAGCGATAGCGCGCCAATCACCGAATCACTTGGGCTGACGGTAATGGCGGGGGCGGTCATCACGTCGCCCACTTTGCGAGTGAGTGCATCGACACCGTGACTCTTCAGCGCATGAATGACATCGCGTTCGGAAAAAATGCCGGCCACATTGGGTCCGTCCATCACCGGCAACGCGCCGATTCGTTTTTCAGCCAGCAAGGCGGCGGCTTCCATCACGGTCTGGTGCGCGGTAACCGACAGAACATCACGTCCCTTGGTGCCCAGGATCGATGCAATCGTCATGCGATTCTCTCCTCCATCCGGCCCGTCGATGCGGGTACGGTATTATGTGCCCTTGAGGATTCCACTTTTTGCCGCCAATTGAAAGCAATGCCTGCAAATCCCCCCGGACTCGACGATCCCGATTATGCCGCCTTTGCCTGGGGACGGTACCGGATGATCATGCGTTGGATGACATTGGCGATGATCGTGATCGTCACGGGTGCCATCCTGTTGCTCGACTTTGTTTACGGGCCGCTATCCTGGATCACGATCGCCGCCGCCGTTGGTGGTTTTGGCGGCACGATTATGTTGACGGCAGCGCTGATGGGGCTGGTGTTCCTTAGTTCAGGCAGCGGCCATGACGAGCAGGTACGCCATATCGACTAGCAGTGACGATCAGCGATCCTAAGGACCGGACTTGATCGCATAGCTGACCGTCGCGCTGGCATTGGCGTCGACCGTGATCGGCAATCGCCAGCCTCCGGGTCCACGCTCGACGCCGGGCGGGCGATCAACGAGCTGGCCGGGCACCACGATTTCAGCGCGGACCGCCACCGGCCGCGCATTGGTGATGATGGCGCGCCATTCGCTCTGTTTCTTGCTCACCCGCGTGCGAGCCAGCGTCCATTGCACATCGGGGCTGGTGCCGGTGACGATCTCGATCTCCTCACCCACCGCGCGATCCTTCATCGGCTGCTCGCCGATCAGCAGATCCTCGCCGTCGCGCGGCGCGAACAGCGCGAGACCGCCTGCGGGCAGCGGTACGCCGAGGCCGTCGGTCGTTACATTTCGAGTGCGCAACAGCAGCGGCATCGGGCGCGGCGCCATCCCGCCGCTGTTCGCATTGGCCGAATAGACCCGCACAAAATTGGCGGCGGGCTGATCGATCATTGCCACCTGCTTCTGGCTTTGCGCGGCCAAGGTGACGCGGATGGGCACCCGGTAGAGTTTCAGATCGCCCAGTTCCTCCTGCGCGGCGATCACTGGCGCGGGCGGTGGCGGCGGGGGTGGCGGTGCGGCCATCATCGCCATCGGGGCATAGGCGCGCCGGGTTCGCGAGCCTGTGACGACGATCGATTCGTTATAATCTTCGGCATCGGCAAAGCTGCCGTCGAGCGCCCAGGGCAGCCGCCGAAACACCTGACGCGGATGCGTGCTGGTGATGTCCGCGGGCCAGCAGCGCAGCCGCAACGCCGGATCGGGACGGCGGAGCGGCGGGGCATTGGCCACTTTGTTCGGCCGCCCCGCAACCACCTGAAGCCGGGCATCGGCAAAGCTCTGCGACCCGCCATTGGCCACGGTCAACCAGGCGAACAAGCCCAGTTTTTCGCTATCGGCCGCCGTTCGCGCGACATAATTGGCACCCCAATCAAACCCCTGCGCCATATAGGTGAGCTGGACCGTCACGGTGAGCGCGCGCGTGCTGCTCGCCAGCACCGACAGGGTCGGGCGCGGGGTGAGCCCCGCCGGTACGCCGTCATAGCGCATCCGTTCGGGGAGCCCGCTGCAGCGAAGTGCTTCCACCCCATCCACCGTCGTCAGCACGACCCCGCCATTGGGGCCCGACTGGATGATCGCATCCTGCTCGACGACCTTGCCGGTCTTGCGGTGGGTGCGAACGAGGTGAACCTGTCGTTTGAGATAGGCATCGACCAGACCGGCGGGGGACAGTAACCGGGCATCGCGATTTTTTTCGCGCACGCCGTTCGGCAATCCAGTGACGATCGCGGTTTCAGGCAACAGCCCTTCGGCAACCCCTTCGAAGCGAATGACGCTGTCGCCCGCCGGAATCGTCACCGTTCGTGTTTCGCTGATCAGCGCATAGCCGCCCGGCCAACGCCGGTTCATCGGCCCCTGCCCGCGATTGGGATCACGGTAGACCGTCACCGACACATCGCGCGCATCCTCCGCCTGGACGGGCACGGGGACAGGTGCAGGACCTGCGCCCGGCAACACCGGCAGCAGCAGCGAGAACAGCATCAGGGGCAGCAACCTGCCAAGCATCGTCAGTACCGCGTGTCGAAGGTCGCCGTCACATCGATGGTGCCATTGGCGGGCACTGGCACTTTCCACTCGATCCGGTCCGCCGATACGCGTTCGCCGGTGATGCTTTGCGCCGCGATCCGCACATCCCCATACAGCCCGGACTGGGCAAGATCGACCACCACCGGCGCGGGCCGGGCGTTGGTCACCGTATAGCGCATCTTGGTCTGCCAGCGCCGGTTGGAGAGCTTGGTGCGTTCCTCGACGATCGTCTTCACCTTTACGTCGAACGCCTCGCCGATCCGCAGCGCCATCGCCGATCCCATCGGGGTATGATCGATCCGGGTTTCGCCGATGAACTGGGGCTCGCCGCGGGCATCGCGCAAATAGACGCGGATCGTCCCGGCCGGGAGCTGATCGCCCAGCCCGCCATCGCGCGAGGTGGAGAATTTGATCGCGGTCGTCGCGCTTTGCGGCACGTCGCTCGCACCCAGCCAGCCATTGACGAATTCATAGGCCTTGCGGGCGGGCGCGCCCTTCACGTCGAGGAAACTGACCTGTTTTTGCTGGGCATTGGCAATCGTCGTCCGCTGGGCGAGCGGATAGAGATAAAAATCGCCGAGCCGCTCGCGCGTGCCACTTTCCGTCCCCGCTGCCTCAAGCGAGTCGCTGAGCGCGGCGAACCGGTTCTGCCCGCCCCCGACCGCGCCTGCGACCAGCAGGGTCTTGGCATTGGCAAAGCTGGTGCCGGTATTGTTGGTGAGCGTGACCCAGCCCTGCATATCGATGGCGTTCTTCACCTCATCGAACAACGCGACATAATCGCTGGTCCAGCCGAGCCCCGGCGTCAGATAGCTGAGCCGGGCCGATACCGGGCCTTCGCGCGTCGCATCCACCGTCACGCTCAAGGTCGGGCGGGCGCGCAGATTTTCGGGCACGCGGTCAAACACCACTCGCACTGGCAGGCCATCATCGCGCAGCACCTCGATCCGCTGACCGATCTGGAGAACGATGCCGCCATTGGCCGCAAGCACGCGCGCCTGTTCGCGCGTTTCGGCACCCGTGGCGGGGTTGGTGCGCACGATCGTGACGATCTTGCCGACCGCTTTTTCCATCAACTTGTCGGGCGACAGCAGATCATAATCGAAATTCTGTTCGACTACGCCGAGCCCGGCCCCGGCAAGCGTCACCGTTTCCGGCCTTATCTGGGCGGACACATCGGGAAATTCCTGGCGCGATCGCCCGGCGGGTACGGTGATCTGGCGCACATCCTGCACCAGCGCGAGATTGTTGTTATAGATCGTAACCGCCACTTCGCCCTGGGCGGAGCGATCGACATTATCCTGGGCCAGGGCGGCTGTCGCGATCAGCATCGGCGCCGTGACGCACCCCATCGCCCGGATCGTCGCGGTTAGCGTGCGCATGACAGCCTCTCCCGATTGCTTTGGGCTATGCTAGAGTCGACTGTCGGGCGGTCAACCGCTCAAACGCTTCGGCCCATAAAAATGCGGCGGACCGTTGGGCCCGCCGCTAAATTACTGACAAATTTTGCCAAAGATTACTCGGCCGGGCTGGCCTCGGTCACGGCTGCCTTGCGCCGACGGCGCGGTTTTTCCTCTGCCGGCTCAGCATCATCGGGAACAATTGCCGACAGGCTCAGCGAGGGCGGCAGGCGATCCGCGTCAATGGCGATATCGTCGTCTGCATGCTGGGGCGTCTCGGCGACCGGCAAGGCGCGACGCGGACGTCCACGCCGGGGACGATCGGCTTCGTCATCATTGCGAGGTGCGGGTGCGGCCTCGACATTCTGTTCAGGCTGATAGCCCTGATCGACCTGCGGGCGGCGTGCCGGGCGATCGGCACCGTCACGCGGTGCCGCATCACGCTGGCCGTTACCGCGGCTGCCATTGGCATCGCGATTGCTGCCATCGCGGTTGCCGCCATCGCGCTGCTGATCACGATTCTGGTCACGCCCATTGGCGCGATTACCATCACGGTTGCCGCTCTCACGCTGGCCTTCTCGTTGGCCTTCTCGTTGGCCGTCACGCTGCCCGTCACGCTGGGAGTCGCGATTGCCGGCATCGCGGCCATTCTGACGATCGCCCCGATCGCTGCGTTCGACGCGATCATTTCCCCGGTCGCCCTGATAGGGATCGACCCGGTCATCGGCCATGCCTTCGACATTGCCGTCGAAATCCTCGTCATCGCCATCTTCGAATTGGTCGTTCGGGCCACGGCGCGGCTGATTTTCCTCAAAGCGCGAGCGCGTTTCGGCAAGTACGCGGAAATAATGATCGGCAAATTGCAGATAATATTCAGTGTTGACGCGGTCGCCCTGCATCTGGGCGTCACGCGCCAGCGTCTTGTATTTCTCAAGCAGCTGGGCCGCATTGCCGCGTGCCCGATTATCGATGCGATTGCCGTTTTCGGGACCACGCCCGGGATTGCCACCACCTTGCGAGCGCTGCCCGCCACGACCGCGACGGCGGCCGGCTTGACGATTGTTGATCAAGTCCTGTTGTCCTCGTGCCTTAAATTCAAAACCGGCGTCGCTCCGTAGATGCGGATGCATGGCGCGCCGACCCCGACCACCGGGATCGACAGCGTCTGCCACGGCCACCGGACGACAGCGGCTTCATGACGAAGGATCTGGGCAACCGCCCATTTTCAACCACCAATGTCGAAAATGCGTGCCCCTGCTCATTTAATAGCCGCGCTCGCCCTTTTCTCCAAGCGGAATTATGTGACAATTCGTGTTTGCGTCATCGCGCGATAATGGCGCGTGGCCGCCCCGACAGATCACAGCGCAGCGATGCCGCCATGCCCTGCTGGTCGACCAAGCCGGAGACGGCTTCTGCCTGCATATGGCCGATCTCAAGCACGGCGATCCCGCCCGGCGTTAGCAGTCGCGGCAGTTGGGGAATGATGATCCTGTAATCGTCGAGCCCGTCGGGGCCGGCAAAGAGCGCCTCGGCCGGTTCATAGGCGGCGACATCGGCGGGAAGCGGTTCGGCAGTGCCAATATAAGGCGGGTTGGCGAGGACCAAATCGAAACGCTGGTCAATACCATTGGCCCAATCGCCGAGCGCAAAGCAGGCGCGATCGGCAAGCGACAGGCGGTCAGCATTGGCCTTCGCCATCGCCAGCGCCGTTTCCGACCGGTCAATGCCGACCCCGGTCGCCTGTGGCCATAGCGCCAGCGCGGCAAGCAACAATGTCCCCGGCCCAGTGCCGAGATCGAGGATCGTCGCCGGGCCAGCCGCCCCGAAATGGTCGAGCGCCGCCTCGATCAGCGTTTCGCTGTCGGCGCGCGGGATGAGCGCGCCGGGGCCGACGGCGATGTCGATCGTCCAGAAGGCGCGGGTGCCGGTGATATAGGCGATCGGTTCATGCGTGAGGCGGCGGGTGAGGAGCGCGGCAAACGCGGCGGGGGTGGGGGCGTCGAGATGGCGGAGGAGGAGATCCTCGCGGGTGATGCCGAGCGCATGCGCCATCAGGAGTTCAGCGTCGAGGCGGGGGGTGTCGCTTGTTTGGGCAAGCGCAAGAGCCGCCTCAGCCAACACCTGCCGACAGGTAAGCCCTTGCACAATCATTCGTCACCCCGGACTTGTTCCGGGGTCCACCGCGCCTCGGCCACCGCAACGCGATTTGATGGGTGGGCCCCGGAACAAGTCCGGGGTGACGGTTGAGAGGATCGGCATGCGCCGTGGCAGAGCCACGTCGTCGAACAGGGCCGTTGGCCCCGCCGGCCGCGCTTGGACGAGTCTTGCCGACACAGGCGGCAAGCCGCCCTACGCGGCATCCAGCGTCGCCAACCGCTCCGCCTCATCCTCGGCGATCAGCGCGCCGAGCAGTTCGTCCATATCGCCCTGCAGGATTTCAGGCAGGCGGTGCAGCGTCAGGTTGATGCGGTGATCGGTCACCCGCCCTTGCGGGTAATTATAGGTGCGGATCCGTTCCGACCGGTCCCCGGAGCCGACCATCGATTTGCGCGCACCTGCCCGCTCGGCATGCAACCGTTCACGCTCGGCCTCATAGAGCCGTGTGCGCAGCACCTTCATTGCCTTGGCCTTGTTCTTGTGCTGCGATTTTTCATCCTGCTGGATCACCGTCAGCCCGGTCGGGATATGGACGATCCGCACCGCGCTGTCGGTGGTGTTGACCGATTGGCCGCCCGGGCCGGACGAGCGATAGATATCGATCCGCAAATCCTTGTCGTCGATCTTCACATCGACTTCCTCGGCCTCGGGCAGCACCGCGACGGTCGCGGCTGAGGTGTGGATGCGCCCGCCCGCCTCGGTCGCGGGCACGCGCTGGACGCGGTGCACGCCGCTCTCGAATTTCAACCGCGCGAACACGCCCTGCCCGTTCACGCTGGCGATCACTTCCTTATAGCCGCCGAATTCGCCGGGGCTCGCCGAGATCAGCTCAACCCGCCAGCCCTGATTATCGGCATAACGCTGGTACATGCGGAACAGATCGCCCGCGAACAAAGCCGCCTCGTCACCGCCGGTGCCGCCGCGAATTTCAAGCATCGCCGCGCGTTCATCCGCTGCATCGCGCGGTAGCAGCGCCAGCGCCAGCGCGCGCTCAGCTTCCGGCAGGCGCAGCTTGATATCGGCGATTTCCTCGCGCGCCATGTCGCGGATTTCGGCATCGCTGTCGGGCGAATCAACCAGCCCGTCGAGCACGCCCAGTTCTGCCCGCAACCGCCGCACCTCGCATGCGGCCTTCACTACGGGCTCTAGCTCGGCATATTCCTTCGACACCGCGACGAAGCGGTCCGACGGCAAATCGCCCGTCGCCATCAGCGCCTGTAGCTCATCCCGGCGCGCGGCAATCTGCGCGATGCGTTCGGGGGAGATGCTCACCGGCTCCTCCCGCCTTGATCCGTCACCCCCGCGAAGGCGGGGGTCCCGCTGCCTTCGAGCTCCACCCGCGATGCAGCATAAGCTGGATTCCCGCCTTCGCGGGAATGACGGGGTGTGGGGGCAACAATCATTGCACGGCCGCCAATAGATCAGCGAGGGCCACCAGCCGCTGGTCGCCCGTGCCCAGATGTTTCAGTGCCACCTGTCCAGCGGACGCCTCACTCTCGCCGATAATCGCTGCATAAGCGGCACCCGCCGCATTCGCCTTCGTCATGCGTCGTTTGAAATTGCCGGCGAACGCCATGTCGGTAACGATCCCGCCAGACCGAAGCAGCGCCAGCACGCGCATCGCAAAATCTGCCTCGCTTGCGCCCATCGGCACGACCACGACTACCGGTGTATCGGCAACAGGCTCCGCCACCAGCATCGCCAGCCGTTCGATCCCCGCCGCCCAGCCGACCCCAGCCGTAGGGTTACCGCCAAGGCTCTCGATCAGCCCGTCATAGCGCCCGCCTGCCAGCACTGTCCCTTGCGCGCCGAGCCGATCGGTGACGAATTCGAACGCGGTGTGGCGGTAATAATCGAGCCCACGCACCAGCGTATCGTTCCGCGTCCACGCCACGCCGGCGGCATCCAGACCGTTGGTGACGTTTTCGAAAAACGCACCCGCCTCGCTCGTAAGATACCCGTCGATCCCCGGCGCGGAATCGGCGATCGGCCGGTCGCGCGGGTCCTTTGAATCGAGGATGCGCATTGGATTCTTGGCCAGCCGCGCGATGCTGTCCTCGCTCAACTCACCACGATGCGCCTCGAAATGCGCGACCAGCGCCCCGCGCCACGCGTCGCGCGTTTCGGCATCGCCCAGAGTGTTAAGCTGCAAGGTCACGCCATCCGATATGCCCAGCTCGCGGATCAACTGATCGGCCATCACCAGCAGTTCGACATCGGCGGCAGGTTCGCTCGCGCCGATCACTTCGGCATCGATCTGGTGAAACTGGCGATAGCGCCCCTTTTGCGGGCGTTCATAGCGGAAGACGGGCCCGTGGGTGACGATCTTCAGCGGCGCATATTGCTGCCACCCCTCGGTCAGGAACGCGCGCGCAATGCCGGCGGTGAATTCCGGCCGCAGCGTGATCGAATCACCGCCGCGATCCTCGAAGGTGTACATTTCTTTCGAGACGACATCGGTGGTTTCGCCGAGCGAGCGCGCGAACACGGCAGTCGATTCGAACACCGGCAGCTCGACGCGCTGGAAGCAGTAAAGTTTGCAGACGCGTTCGAACGCGTCGACGACCCGCGCGAAACGGCGCTGGTCCTCTCCGAATATATCCTGCGTCCCGCGAATGCGGTTGGGCGTTTCGATGCGAGCCATTCTCGCGCGTTGTCTAAGCGAGGATTTTCGCGAATGCCAGTCCTTCCCATCGCGGATGTTCCCATATCGGTAATCGCGATTGACTCGACCGCGCCGCCCGCGCAACATTCGAACAACTGGGGACGATACGATCCCTGGCATGCGTCGCAGGAACCACACCGCTGGCCCCCGTCAGCGGCGGAGTGTTTAGTAATGCCAGCGTCCTCGCTCCTCCCTGAGCCACGCCGATGACCGGCCTGCTCGCCTCCTGGCTGCCGGGATTGGTCGCGCTCTTGGTCGCCGGGTTGCTGGCGGGGTTTGCCGCCGGGATATTCGGCATCGGCGGGGGCTTTGTTGTCGTGCCCGCACTGATCGCGCTGCTACCGGTGTTGGGTGGCGATCCGGCCGAGTACGCCCATGTCGCGATCGGCACGTCGCTGGCGACGATCGTATTCACCTCGCTGCGATCGGTGCAGGCACATGCCCGGCACGGCGCGGTTGATTTCGACATATTGAAAAGCTGGGCGCCGTGGATCGTCTTGGGGGTCGGCGCGGGCATCTTGCTCGCGCGGCTGATCGACGGGCGCGGCCTGACCTTGATCTTTGCGGTCGGCGTCTTTGCCATGTCGACCCACTTCATCGCACCCTGGATCGGCAACCGCCCGATGAGCGACCGCATGCCGACGGGCGTAATGCGCGCATCGATCGCCGGCGGGCTCGGCACCTTTTCATCGCTGCTCGGCATTGGCGGCGGGACGATCGCGGTGGTGGTGATGACCTTGTGTGGGCGGTCGATTCACCGGGCGATCGCAACCGCAGCGGGGCTTGGCTTCGTCATCGCCGTGCCCGGAACCATCGGCTTTGCGATCATCGGCATGGGCGTTCCCGATCTGCCGATGGGATCGCTCGGTTACGTCAACGTGCCCGGTGCCGCGATCATCGCCTGCACATCAATGCTTACAGCACCACTGGGGGCCGCCGCCGCGCATAGCCTGCCCGCTGCACCGCTCAAGCGCGTGTTTGGCCTGTATTTGTTGTTCGTATCCGTCATCATGTTCCGCAACGCCTGGTTCTAACCAACACCTAAGGAGACGCCCGATGGAAATTTCCCGCCGTAACCTGATGCTGGGGGCAACCGCCGTCCCCCTCGCCACCGCTCTTGCCGCGCCAGCTTTCGCCCGCCCGACATCGCCGGCGCCGGCGATGATCGGCGGAATGTTCGGCCCAAAGGACGGCATCGCGCGGCTGGGGCTCAACGAAAACCCCTATGGCCCCAGCGCCAAGGCCCAGCTCGCCGCCGAAGCCGCGACCGCCAAGGGCGCCTATTATGCCGACACCGCCACCGGGGTGCTGACCAAGATGATCGCCGAGAAATATGGCGTGCTGCCTGAACAGGTTGTGATCGGCACCGGCTCGGGCGAAGTGCTCAACGCCATCGCGCTCGCGTGGAAGCCCAAGGGCGCTTATCTTGGCGCCGAGCTGTTCTGGGATACCACCGCCAAATGGGGTGTGAAGCTAGGCGCGACGCTTAAGACCGTGCCGATGACCGCGGGGATGGAAGTCGATCTGCCGGGCATCGCCGCGGCCGTGGATGACAGCATCGGCCTCGTCCATATCGTCAACCCCAACAATCCTACCGGGCTGTTGATCGACGGCAATGCACTGCGCGGCTTCATCAAGACCGTCGCGCCCAAAAAGACCGTGCTGATCGACGAAGCGTATAACGAGCTGGTGGTCGATCCCGATTACAGCTCGATGATCGATATGGTCCGCGCCGGACATGACGTTATCATCACGCGGACCTTCTCGAAGATTTTCGGCATGGCCGGGATGCGGATCGGCTATGCGATTTCGAGCCCCGCGAATGCCGCGCTGATCCGCCGCTATATGATGACATCGCTCAACGCCGCCGGACTTGCTGCCGCGATCGCCTCGTTCGAGGAAGAGAGCTTCAAGAGCTTTTCCAAGGGCAAGATTACCGAAGCGCGCGAGATGATCGCGGCGTCCGCCAAATCGGCGGGACTCGAGCTGCTGACGCCATCGGCGAACTTCGTCTTCGTGAAGGTCGCCGATGCCAATGCGGTGCAAAAGGCGATGGCAGCGAAGGGCGTGATGATCCGCGGCGCTTACGGCAAATGGACGCAGTGGTCACGCGTGTCGACCGGCCGGATCGAGGATGTCGCACGCTATTGCAAGGCGCTGCCCGAGGCGGTTGGCGCCTGAGTTGCGGTTGATCATGGGGGGTGGACGATAAGGAGCGGCGCTGCTTTAACCACGCCGTCACATTACATCCTGTCGAAAGCCCCCCGTCCGATGATCCGTCTGCTTTCCGTAACGGCGATGCTGCCCGCCATGTTGTGCGTCGCCACCCCCGCGCTTGCCGAGAATTCGAAGCCCCAGCCGGTGCCGCATGTCGATCGCATTCCGGCGGCGCAGGACATTCCCTATCCCGGCACGATCACGCTGAATATAGACGCAACCGATACGCGCCAGGGCATTTTCCGCGTGAAGGAAGTCATGCCGGTGGCCAAGCCCGGGCCGATGGTGCTGCTGTTCCCGAAATGGCTGCCGGGCAATCACTGGGCTTCAGGGCAGATCGAAAAGCTTGGCGGGTTGAAGATCAGCGCCGGAGGCAAGCCCATCGCTTGGACGCGCGATCCGGTCGACGTGTTCGCCTTTCACATCACCGTTCCAGAAGGCGCGAGTGCGATCGATATCGATCTGCAGTTCCTGTCGGCAACCGCGACCAACCAGGGTCGCGTCGCGATGACGCAGAACCTGCTAAGCCTGCAATGGAATTCGATGAGCCTGTATCCCGCCGGCTATTTCACCCGGCAGATTCCGGTGCAGGCGGTGGTGACCTATCCCGAAGGCTGGACGGCCGCGTCTGCGCTGACGGCGACAGTGAACGGTCCTGTCTATACCTATGAAAAGACCAACTACGAAGTGCTGGTCGATTCCCCGGTGGTGGCCGGGCGCTATTATAAAGCGTTTCCGCTCTCACCGCGCGTCACGATCGACGCTTTTGCCGATACACCGGCGCAACTCGTTGCGAAGGACGCGCAGATCGATGCGCACAAGAGGCTGGTCGAACAAGCGGTGAAATTGTTCGGTGCGCAGCATTACGACAATTATCATTTCCTGTTCACCATCTCCGACGAACTTGGCGGCATCGGGCTCGAGCATCACCGATCGTCCGAAGATGGCGTGAAGCCCGGCTATTTCACCGAATGGGAAACCAGCATGCCTTCGCGCAATTTGCTGCCGCACGAATATGTGCACAGCTGGGATGGCAAATTCCGCCGTGGGGCCGACCTGTGGACCCCCGATTTCCGCACGCCGATGCGCGACAGTCTTTTGTGGGTCTATGAGGGCCAGACGCAGTTCTGGGGCTATGTGCTCCAGGCGCGATCAGGCATCGTCAGCAAGGCCGATACGCTAGATGCCTATGCGATGATCATGGCCAATCTCGATACGTCGAAAGCGCGCCAGTGGCGGCCGCTGGTCGATACCACCAACGACCCCATCATCGCCGCGCGCAAGCCCAAGGCGTGGACGAGCTGGCAGCGATCGGAGGATTATTACAACGAAGGCCTGCTGATCTGGATGGAAGTCGATTCGATCCTGCGCAAACAGACAAAGGGCAAGAAATCGATGGACGATTTCGCCCGTGCGTTTTTCGGTATCAATGACGGTGACTGGGGCCAGGTGACCTATACGCTCGACGATGTCGTCACCACGCTGAACGGGATCACGCCTTATGACTGGCAGGCATTCCTGACGACGCGGATTACCGAAACCGGCGCGCCCGCCCCGATTTCGGGCTTTGCCGCCAATGGCTATACCCTGGTCTACACCGAAACGCCGACCGCCTATTTCAAGGCGAACGAGAAAGGACGCACAATCACTGACCTCAGCTATTCATTGGGGATGGTAATCGGCAAGGGTGCGGAAATCAGCGCGATCACCTGGGATGGCCCAGCCTATCAGGCAGGGCTGACGGTCGGGCGGACGATCACCGCCGTCAACGGCTTTGCCTATACCGCGGAAAAACTAAAGGAAGCCATCACCGCCGCGAAGGCAACCAGTGCCCCCATCGAACTGCTCGTCAAGAATGGCGAACGGATCGAGCGCTTTGCAATCGACTATCACGGCGGACTACGCTACCCGCGCCTCGAAAAAATCGGCACCGGAGAGGGTGGCCTCGATCGGCTTTTGGCAGCGAAATAGGAAGATCACGATTCTATGCGTATCGACATGGTTCCGGTGGGTGATGACGTTCCCAACAGCCTGAACGTCATCATCGAAGTGCCGGTCGGCGGCGAGCCGGTGAAATATGAGTTCGACAAGAAATCCGGCGCGTTGTTCGTCGATCGAATCTTGCACACACCAATGCGGTACCCGGCCAATTACGGCTTCATCCCGCATACATTATCGCCCGATGGCGATCCGCTCGACGCGCTGGTGGTTGCCCGCTCGCCCTTCATTCCCGGGTGCATCGTGCGCGTACGCCCGATCGCGGTGCTGTTCCTTGAAGACGAAGCCGGTGGCGATGAAAAGCTGCTGACCGTGCCGGTCGACGCAACCTTCCCTTATTATTCAAACGTCGACGAACATCATGATCTGCCTGAGATTGTGATGCAGCAGATCGAGCATTTCTTCACCCATTACAAAGACCTGGAGCCCAAGAAATGGGTGCGCGTCGGCAAATGGGGCGGCGCCGACGAAGCCCGCCGGATCGTTATCGAAGCGGTCGAGCGCGCTGAGGCGAAGAAGACGGCTTAGGTCTTTTTGCGGGGTTTGCGGGCGGGTGCCCGCTGCCCCGCCGCCACCGCGATCATCGCCCAGTCGCGCATTGCATCGGCATCGTCATACACATCGTCGGGCGCGCGGCGGTAATTCATCGATCCTTCGCGACCCTCCCCCATCTGAAAAGTAAAGCGGGGGCAACCGGCTTCATCCCACTGCGCATCGCTGGTTGCATCGGCCTTGAACCACAACAAATCGTCAGCGACGATCGCAAAGATCGTGCCATCGAGATAAAGCGTCGCCCCGCCCATCATCGCGCGCCGGGTAACGGTGCCCATTGGGGCGAGCGCCTCCTCCACCCAGGCGATCAGGCCGGCATCGACCGCCATCAGGCCTCCGCCGCCAACCGCGCCAGCGCATCACCCGAAACCCGGCAGGTGCGCCATTCTTCCATCAGCTCGGCCCCCATCGCACGATAGAAATCGATCGCGGGCGTGTTCCATGTCAGCACCTGCCATTCGAACCGGGCGCAGCCGCGTTCGACCGCGACTGCCGCCAGCCGCTGGAGTAGCGCCTTGCCGATCCCCAGCCCGCGCGCTTCTGGCGTTACATAGAGATCCTCCAGATACAGCCCGCGCCAGCCGGTCCAGGTCGAGAAGTTATGGAAAAACAACGCGAGGCCAACGGGGGCGCCATCGACTTCGGCGATCAGCGCCTCGGCGGCCGGCGTGGCGGCGAACATCGCGTCGTGGAGCAACGCCTCGGTCGCGACGACCTTGTCGAGCGCGCGTTCATAGATTGCCAGCTCGCGCACGAGATGCAGAATCACGGGCACATCGGCTGCGGTAGCAAAGCGGATCACATGCGTCATGCGGCAGCCTCGGTCTGTGGGGCGGGTGCCGCCTTGCCGCGCACCGCCAGCACGCACCCGCTAATAATCAACACCGTGCCGATCACGGTATAGATGGACACGCGTTCATCAAACACCAGATAGCCGAGGATCGCGGCCCAGACGAATGCGGTATATTCGACCGGCGCCAGCACCTGCGCCTCGGCCCGGCCATAGGCCCAGGCGAGTGCCATTGCCGAGATCGACCCCAAGACCGCCGACGCACCAATGGCGGGCAGTTGCCCGACGGCGGGAACGCTCGCGAGCCACGGCGCGCCAACCAGCAACAGCCCCCCAAGCACGATGCTGGTGAAAAGCGCCACCTCGAGCGGATCGGCGACCTGCGCTTGCTGGCGCAGCAGGATCAGACTGTAGGCATAGAAGATCGACGCCGCAAAGATCGCGATCGAGCCGAGCACATGCGCGGTTGATGCCTGCGCCTGCACCTCGCCCGCCGCAATCGCCAGTACGCCGAGACTGGCCACCACCGATCCCAGAATCGCCGCGCGCCTGATCCTCTCCCCCAGCAGGGCGGCCGCAAAATACAGCGCGATCAGCGGGGCGAGGAAGGTAAGCGCCACCCCTTGTGCCATCGGCACGCGCACCAGCCCCCAGAAGAACAGCAACACTGAAAAACCCGCCGTCGCGCCGCGCATCAGATGTAGCTTCAATGCCGCCGGTTCGGGCCAGGGCCGCCGTCGCGCGACAAATACAATGCCGAGCAGCATCACCCCGACCACCGAGCGCCACAAAACCGCGCTGTACGCACCGCTTTCGATGCTCAGCCCTTTCATCAGGGCATCCATGACTGAATAGGTCGCGATGCCGCCCGACGCGACCGCAAATGCAAACGCGGCAGAAGTTGGACGCACGCTCAACGGATCAGGCGAATGTCGACGCCGATATCGGCCTTCGCCATCTGTCGATTGGCGGTCAGGATCGGCAACGCGCTGATGTGCCCCTGCGCAAGGCACGCTCGATCGCCCAACGACAGGCCGAGGTGCATCGTTAGTGGGCGCAAGCGTGCCGCTTCCATCGCCTGCGCCTCATGAAATGCCATGATGGTGATGCCATAGGACAGCAGAATGGCTTTGGTCCCCTCGATATTGCCACCGGCCTCAGCCGCTTTGGTCAATACCTCGCACAGATTAACGATCGACACTTCTGCCCCACGAACGACGGGCTCGACCGCTGTTGCGCCCGGTTCATCCAGTAACAGGGCGAGCAGCGCTGAACTATCGAGCACGACCATCAGCCCGTTGCAGCGTCATTACGGCGATCCGCGATGAAATCGTCAACCGTGAATGGCGTCTTGAGCATGGCACGAAACGCCCGCTGCCCCTCTGCGATAACCTGTGCATGGGTTTTGATCGACAGGCTGCCCGCCGCGTCGCGCGCGATGACCACCGTATCGCCATCGGCAATACCCAGTTCGCGACGCAGCTCGGCGGGGATGACGATCTTGCCACCCGCAATAACCTTTGCCTGATAGGTCATAAGATCACCTTTCGTGCCCATGGCCTATCATGGTAACCAATGTCCTGACTAGGTCGCATTGGTCACACTCAGTCCAAAAAGGCTCAATGCGCCAGCTTCAACCCTACGATGCACGCGACCAGCCCAAACAGCAGGAGGATTCGGACGACGCTGATCGTCTCTTCGCCGGTTACAACGCCCACCAGCACGGTACCCACTGCACCGATACCAACCCACACCGCATAGGATGTGCCCAGCGGAATCGTCTTCGCTGCCTTTTCCAGCAGCGTGAAACTGAGAAAGGCACAGACGAAGAACCCGGCGTTCCAGCCAAGATTCTTGAAGCCATCGGTATAGCGAAGGCAGGTGGTGAAGCCGACCTCAAACAGACCGGCGAGTACGAGCAACAGCCAGGCCAAGGCCCTATTCCGCCGCCTCGACGAGTTTCGACTGATCCGCTGCGTCGATCTCCGCTGCCTTGGCCTCGACGAGCTTGACGATGTGCTCGATCATGTCCTCGCTCTGCACGGTATGATCCGTCACGCCCGACAGATAGACCATGTGCTTGCCATTGCCGCCGCCGGTCAGCCCGATATCGGTTTCGCGTGCTTCGCCGGGGCCGTTGACGACGCAGCCGAGCACTGAGAGCGACATGGGCGTACGGATATGCTGAAGCCGTTCCTCGAGCGCCTGCACCGTGCGGATGACGTCAAAACCCTGCCGCGCGCAGCTGGGGCAGCTGACGACGCGCACGCCGCGATTGCGGATACCGAGCGCCTTCAGAATCTCAAAGCCGACGCGGACTTCATCCTCGGGTTCCGCCGAGAGAGAGACGCGAATCGTGTCGCCGATGCCATACCAGAGCAGCGTGCCGAGCCCGATCGCCGACTTTACCGTACCACCAACAAAGCCGCCTGCCTCGGTGATGCCGAGATGCAGCGGGCAATCGACGGCTTCGGCCAGTTGTTGATAGGCGGCGACCGCCAGGAAGAAATCGGACGCCTTCACCGCGACCTTGAATTCATGAAAATCATGGTCCTGCAGCAGCTTGATATGATCGAGTGCGCTTTCGACCAGCGCATCGGGGCAAGGCTCGCCATATTTTTCGAGCAGGTCCTTTTCGAGGCTGCCGCCGTTCACACCGATCCGGATCGCGCAGCCATTCGCCTTGGCGGCATTAACGACTTCCTTCACCCGTGCGGCCGAGCCGATGTTGCCGGGGTTGATACGAAGGCAGGCAGCACCCGCATCAGCGGCTTCCAGCGCACGCTTATAGTGAAAATGGATGTCGGCCACGATCGGCACCCGGCTGGCGCGGACGATCTGTTTCAGCGCGGCGGTGCTTGCCTCGTCCGGACAGGACACGCGGATGATATCCACACCGGCATCCTCGCAGCGGCGGATCTGATCGATCGTTGCCTTCGCATCATCGGTCGGTGTGTTCGTCATCGTCTGCACCGTCACCGGCGCATCGCCGCCGACGGGCACGTTGCCGACCATGATCTGGCGGCTCTTGCGACGGGTAATATCGCGCCAAGGGCGAAGCGACATGGCAAAGTTCCTCAAACGGTTCGCTTTCGATATAGCGTTGCCATCCCCGCGCGTCGATACGATAGCGAGGCCGAACACGAACCGGCGTCGGCAAAACGGCACAACCGGCAGGAGAACAGGGTGGGCCGACATTACGGGATGGATTGGCTGCGGATCGGCGCGTTCGGCCTGCTGATCTTCTACCATATCGGTCTGGTGTTCGTGCACTGGGGTTATCACGCCAAAACCGCGCACCCGATGGAATGGGTCGCAGTGCCACTCCAAGCCGTGAATGCGTGGCGATTGCCGCTGCTGTTCGTCGTGTCGGGCTATGCGAGCCGAGCGATCTTCGCCGGCGATCCGCGGCCCGGCGGTTTTGCCTGGGGACGCACCAAACGGTTGATTGTCCCATTGCTGTTCGGCGTGATCATGATCGTCCCCCCGCAACCCTGGATCGAGCTGACCACCCAGCATGATTATGCAAAGGGCTTCCTGCATTTCTGGGCGTTCGATTATTTCCGTTTCGGCACGTTGGACGGCATCGTTCTTCCGACGTGGCAGCATCTGTGGTTCGTCGGCTATCTGTGGTTTTACACGATCCTGCTGACGCTGGGGATCGCGCTGACGCCCAGGGTCGCGCGCAGGTGGATCGGCGAAATCGCCGGGCGCGTTTTGGCGGGGCCGCTGATCCTGATCGTGCCAATGGCGCTGCTGATCGCCAACTGGAGCTACGCCTTTCCCGGCGCGCGCGAAACGCACGCCTTTTTCGACGACTGGCAGGTCCACCGCGTCTATTTCCCCATGCTGCTATTCGGTTTTCTGCTCCGCGACAGCGAACGGGTGTGGCGCGCGATCCGGACGTGGTGGTGGGTCGGCGGGCTGATGGCGGTGGCCGGCTATTCCTATATCGTCAGCGTTGAGGTCGGCTATCCGGGCAACATCCCCACGCCCCGCAACGTGTGGTATCTGTTCGGCTGCGCACGCGCGATCCAGTGCTGGGGGGCGATCGTCGCGCTGATCGCGATTGCCGATCGCTGGTGGAATCATGACCACCGGCTGCGCCCGATGCTCAACGAAGCGGTGTTCCCGTTCTATATGATCCACCAGACGATCATCGTTGTCGTGGCGGGCGCCTTGCTTGCCTATGGTCTGGGGGCAGCAACCGAATTCGTGATCATCCTGGCGGCGACCGTGATGGGATGCTGGGCATTTTACCGGATCGGGCGCGAGATTGGCTGGCTTCGGCCGTTGATCGGCCTTCGCAAGCGCCGGCCGGCTCCGGTTGACGGTTCAGCCCGATGAGCACCGATGCGGATCGCTGGACGCTGATGATCCATGGCGGCGCGGGCATTTTGCGGCCTGACACGCTTTCGCCCGAGCAATCCGCCGGGGCGCGGGCCGGGCTTGGGGCGGCGCTGGATGCGGGGTCGGCGATTCTGCGCGCCGGTGGCGATGCGATCGATTCCGTCGAAGCGGCGGTGCGGGTGCTGGAGGATGATCCGCACTTCAACGCGGGGCGCGGCGCGGTGCTGGGCTTTGACGGGCAAATCTCGCTCGATGCGGCGATTATGGACGGGCGTGATCGGCGCGCCGGATCGGTGGCGGGCGTGTCGACTGTCCGCAACCCCGTCTCCCTCGCCCGTGCGGTGATGGCCACCACCCCGCATGTGATGTTGAGCGGGGCCGGCGCGGAAGAATTTGCCCATGAACAGGGCATCGAGGCCGCTGACGAGGACTGGCTGGTCCTCCCCGAACGCCGCACGCAACTGGCCGAACTGCGGGCCAAGCCGGAGGGCTGGTTCGATGCCGAGATGAAATACGGCACCGTCGGCGCAGTCGCCTGCGATGCGCACGGCCATGTCGCCGCTGCCACCTCAACGGGTGGGGTGACTGGCAAACGCTGGGGCCGGGTGGGCGATACGCCGCTGATCGGGGCTGGGACCTATGCCGATGATCGCGCCTGTGCCGTATCCGCCACCGGGGCGGGCGAATTTTTCATCCGCGAATCGGCAGGGCACGAGATCGCCGCGCGGATGCGAATGCTCGGCGAGGATGCGGCGACCGCTGCCGACGCGGTGATCGCGGGCGTCGTCGCGCTGGGCGGTACAGGGGGGGTGATCGTCGCGACGCCTGCGGGTGACGCGGTGTGGCGCTTTTCGACGCCGGGCATGTACCGGGCCTACACGGATGCGCAGGGCGCGCGGACGATCGCAATCTTTGGCGCCGAGATTTAGCTTCCAGCCGTCCCATTCGCTGGTTAGGGGCGAAGCATGATCCGCCCGCTCATCCTTTTCGTCGCGGCGCTCTCGCTGCTGATCCACGGCCCCGCCCAGGCTTATGGCCGCTATGCCCACGGCGCAATTGCGCGCATCGCGCTGGCCAACGCCAAACCGGCGACCCGCGCCGCCGTCAGTGCGATGCTCGCCCGCACCGGACTGCTCGAAACGCCGACTTGCCCTGCCAAAACGCCCGAGGATGCGAGCGTCTGGCCCGATTGCATCCGGGCAATGGGCGACCGGTTCAACTATACCGGGCCGTGGCATTATCAGAATGTCGATATCTGCAAGCCGTTCGACCTGACCAGCGCCTGCGCCAACGGCAATTGCGTCTCCGCCCAGATCGACCGGCAGGTAAAGCTGATCCAGGATCGATCGATCCCGCTGCGCGAAAAAATCGCGGCGACAGTGTTCCTGATCCACTTCGTCGGTGATCTGCACATGCCGCTGCACGCAGGCGACCGCAGTGATCGCGGCGGCAATGACGTGCGGGTCGCTTATGGCCTGTACGCGCCGGAGCGGCTGAACCTGCACGGCGTGTGGGACGGGGCGATTGCCGAGCGCGCGCTTACGACGCCGCCCTCGCTCGAGCGCCGCTATGCCGATGCCGAGCGCGCCGCCATCACCGCCGGGACAGTGGCCGACTGGAGCCGCGAAGCCTGGACCGTCAGCCGCGACACCGCCTATGCACTCGCGCAAGGCGGCGATCCGTGCGGACCGAAACCAACCGGGCGGGTGACGCTGACCAACGAGTCGCTTGCCAAGGCGGTCGAACCGCAACGCCTACAAATCGAACGCGCATCGCTGCGGCTGGCGCGGTTGCTCGATGAAGCCTTCGATCCGGCACGGGCGTTCACGCCGAAACCGCGGGACTGAGGCTTACCCCGCCGAGGTGAAGTTGCGGAAGTTGCGGGTCTCCATCACTTTTTCGCAGGCCGGTTTTCGGGTTGGCAAACCGGCATGTTATCGACGCGTTCAAAGAGCGGTCGGAAGCGTAGCATATTGAAGTAATGTAGGAAAATTGCGGCTTGGCTGTGGCCATATCGCGCTTGATCTTCCCTCATTCCAACCATCACCCCGCCGCCCTCGCCAGCCGCACGTCGCGCGGGCTTTTCCCGGTCCAGCGTTTGAAGGCGCGGGAGAAGGCGGCGGGTTCGGAGAAACCGACCAGATAGGCAGTCTCGTTGACCGAGACTCTGCCGCCCGAGAGGTATCGCAGCGCCATCCGGTGACGTAGCCCGTCGAGCAGCTGTTCATAGCTGGCATCTTCGGATTTCAACTTGCGGAACAGGGTCTGGCGGCTGAAGCCGAGCGCCCGGGCGACGCCGTCGGCGCTTGCCTCACCCGTATGCAGCAGCGGTAGCAGAACCGCCTCAACCCGGCCGCTGACGGTCTTCTGGTCTTCAAGCACCTGCAACAGGCCGTCGGCCCGCTGGGTGAGGACATCGAAAACATAGCGGGGCTGTAGCGCGACTGGCCAGGTGGCAATTTGCGGATCGAGCCGCATAGCGTTCCACGGGCTGGAGAAGGTGACCGGGCATTTAAAAATGCGATCATATTCGGCCCGATAAGCGGGTGCCGGATGGGTGACCTGAACCTCCAGCACATGCGGCTTGGGCAGGAAGCGGCGCGGGCCGCAGACCAGCCGAGCGAAGGCGCCTTCGGTGAGTTCCGGAAACACGTCTGGATTGGTGCGAGTGTCGACCATCCACAATTGCCCTTCGCGCATGGTCATCTCAAAGCGCGGCCCTTCACTGAGGCCTTCGGTCTCCAGCGTCAGCCGCCCGAGCCGCTGCATCTGGGCAAAGGCATCGGCCATCGTGGCCGAGGCGTTCATGATCAGCCCGACGATCGACAGTTCAGCCAGATCGACAGCCTCACCGAAATGCAGCGCCAACGCCGGATCATCGCACAGATCCTGCGCCGAGCGCATCAGGGCGATATAGGTATCGAACGGCAGGCGGTGGTCGGCATCCTCGATGTCGGTGGGCAGCACGCCAGCGCTGGCCATCAGTTCCGCGCGATCCGCGCCTCGCTCGACAGCGAATGCGATCAGGCCAGCGGCCACCCCGGCCGAAACGGTCAGATTGGACATCGAACGGGCCCCAAATGTTACAAATGATCATGCGCGCGATACGCACGGCCATGGCACCTGACCCGCGTATCGACAAATAGGGTTTCATGACATTCCGAATTGCCATTTCAT
>NZ_NCGB01000052.1:0-16855 GCF_002278865.1 Sphingomonas sp. 28-62-11
GTCAATATAGGTCTTTCAGAAAACGCCGCACGTGACGTGGCTATCACCAATGCAGCCAAACAACTGATACTAATGGATATTCGATCGATCGACTTTGATTTACTTTCCATAGCCGTCACCAGTAGCGAGCTATGTTCATTTGGCTAAACAATAGCTTACCCTGCCGATTACCGCACACCCGATCGATGCGAAACAACCGGCAGAGTTGGACTATATGAAGGTTAGGCCGCACGCGCGTATTTGGCGGTCTGGCAGAACATCAAGATACACACCTTCATCTCCACGACCCGCGGTGACATCAGCCGCAGCGTGGCGGGCAACAGCCGCTTGCCGTCATGATAGGTGCCACGCCAGAGATTGGGTCCCTCAAGCGTAACGTCGGACAGCACAAGGCCGGTTTCGACCTGACCCGGCTGACCTTTGGCGCGTCGGGCAAGCCCGGTCGCGCAAAGCCGCCCCGGCTTTTTGGTGCACGGCTCAATTCGTGCTGCGCCGGGACCGTTGATCTCGGTCCAGATGCCGAGCAGCGGCGATGGGGTTGCTATCGTTCCGGCGTCGGTCAAGGCAGCAGTCATCAGCATCATTTTCGTCATCCACATGGTCAGTTCCTTTCAGTTTTCAGGTTTCAGGTTGGTTGAGGGTTGGGGACATCAGGCCGCGACAGGGTCGCCAGCCGGATTGGGAAGCGGGCGCCGCACGGCAGCCGCGAAATGGCGGTGGTATTCGGGATGTTCGGTGCCCATCCAGCGATCCCACCAGGTGAAGTAGAGGCCGAAATTCCACCCGACCTTGCCGTGATGGAGATCGTGATGCGTCGTCGTGGTCATCCAGTCGAAGAGCGGACGCCCATCGCGCCGCGCCGGCATCACTTCGATCCCGCAGTGGAGCAGCGTGTTGCGCACGATCTGATGCAGCACGAACAGATCGACCACGACCCATGACGTCGGCACGATCAGCACCCAGAGCGGCACGAAGCTGCCCATCAACACCGCCTCTGGCCAGTCAAAGCTATAGGCGGTGAAAGGCGACGGGTTGTTGCTCAGATGGTGGCGGCGATGCACCCAGCGGAACAGGCTGCGGTGGTGCGACAGCCGGTGCGCCCAATAGAAATAGGCATCGTGCGCGACGATCATTAGCATCAGGCTGGCCCAGAACCAGACGGGGCCCCAGGTCACGGCGATCTTAGGGCCGTTCCACCAGCCAAAATAATGCTGCGCGAGCTTCGCCACGACCGAGACGGTGGCGAAGATCATTACCGACCGTATCGAAAAGACGAACTCCTTACGGAGCTGGCGGCCGGGCGGCCGCTGACTGCGGATGCGACGGTTGGCGAGTGGCCGCGCCAGCACGTACCACAGCAGCAACCACACACTCGTTGCGAAAATCACATAACGAATGGCATCGCCGAGCATGAGCAGCACCCAGTGCTGTCCCATCGATGCAAGATACTCCAACGACATAATCGAACCTCCTTTGATTGGGTGGTTCGTCTGTCGATCAAAGCGTCGCGATAGGTCTCGCCGATCCGTTGGAGAAGGTGGCCGATTCCGAAATCAGCGAGGATTTTCAGGAATCGGCGAGCTATTGGCCATCGTCTGGCGACGATATTCGGTCGGCGTCAGCCCGGTTTCATCCCGAAAGGCGCGGTTGAAGGGCCCGAGCGAGCCGAATCCGAGATCAAACGCGATACTCGCGACAGTGCGCGCTGCGCTGGCGGGATCGCTGAGCAGCGTCCGGGCTTCGGCGATGCGGCGCTGGTTGACGAAGCTGGCGAAGTTGCGGTGGCCGAGTTGATCGTTGATCAATCGACGCAGCCGGTGCTCGGGCAAGCCAACGGCAGTCGCGAGATCGCCGATTGTCAGCCCCTCGCGGCGCCAAAGTGCTTCGATATCCATGACCTTTTGCAACCGATCGAGCCAGATTTGGCTGTCATCGATGGGGCGTGCATCGACGGTCGCGGAGCGCCCGCCGGGCGAAACACCGAAAAGCGTCGATCGCGCCTCCAGCAGCACCGCCACGCCGCCAATTCCGAGCAGGGCTTGGAGCGAGGCATTGGCGAATTGGTACCAGGGCGAATTGATGCCGAGACCCTGACCGATCTGGACAGCGCTTATGACAACCGAAAACACGGCGATGAGCAGGAGAAAAGGCACCCTAAGCCGCCTTCTGGCCTCGACCAGGTCGTTCTGGCCCGATCGGATGATCACAAACAGCGCGTTGAGGGCCAACAACAGCCCCAAAACATTGTGGAGTCCCCAGGTCGCTGGCGCCAGGGCGCGTGGCCCATATTGGCCGAAAAGCCCGATGACCGTTAACGCAATGGAGGGCGACGTGCTGATCCAGGTTAACCTGCGATCTTCGAACAGCATGACCGCGAACAGCCAGAAATAGCCCGCGCCGCCGATCTGGATGAGCCAAAGCAGGATTTGCGCCGATCCCATCATCCTGAGGATCTGCGGAACGCCCGTGAGCGTTAGACTGATGCTACTGATGAAGAGCAACAATATGACGATCCGCAAGCCGCGATCTTCAGCGCTGCGGGCAAGCGCAATGGCGAGACCCAATTGGGCACCCACCGCCATCCCGCGAAGCAACAGATCAAGGATTTGCCATGGCTCCACCGGTACATGCCCTCCCCAGCGCGACGCGCCTAGTCTATTAGCGGGAATAGGGAATTGCCAATCGGTGGCGTGCCCCTTCGGGAGCGATCAATGTGAGTGGTTACGCCCCCACAACCTCCCGCCGCATCACCTGCGCCGAAAACCGCTCCATTTCCTCCGCCTGCGGGCTCATCTGAAGCAACAGCAAATCCAGCCCCGCCGCTTCATATTCCTCGATCCGTTCGCGCAGTTGCTCCGGCGTGCCGATCAGGTTCGGGCGCAGGCCGCGGTTCGAGACCGAATATTCGTTGATCTTCATCTCGCGTTCGAGCTGCGTGCCCGACAGCCACTGGTCGAAATTGTCGTACCCGGCGGGCAGATCGGTCACGTCGGTGATGCGTTTCAGTTCGCGCTGGGCTTCGGCCTCGCTGTCGCGGACGATGGCGTAGGCGGCCATGCCGTATTGCATGGGCGGCTTGCCGGTGGCGGCGCGGCGGGCGGCCATGTCGGCGATTTTGGGGGCTATCGCCTCAACGGGGTCGCCGTGCATCACATAGGCGTCGCATTGGCCCGCGATCAGCGTTTTCGCTGCCTCGCTCTCGCCGCCGGCATAGGTGACGGGCTTGTTGACGGGCTTGGGGCTGCAGATCGCCTTGTCCGTGGTGTAGAATTTGCCGGCGAAGTCGAACTCCTCCTCGCGCCACATCCCTTCGACCACCTGCAGCCATTCGCTGGTGCGGGCATAACGATCATCATGCTGATCGAACTGCAGGCCGTAGCGTTTGGCCTCATCCGCCCACCAGGACGAGACGACGTTGAGCGCGAGGCGACCGCCGGAAATCTGATCGATATTGGCCGCCGCCTTGGCGAACAAAGCAGGCTGGTGGAAATTGGGGCGGACGGCGACCATCAGCTCGAGTGTTTCGGTTACGGCGGCGACGGCGGCGGCGGTCGACCAGGCATCGAGCGTGGGGGCGCCAATGCCCTTGATGTCATTCATGTTGAGCTCGGCGATCAGCGAAAGATCATAGCCCCATTTCTCGGAGTTGATCGCGAGGCGCTTGGTATAGTCCCAGCTCGCGTCCATCTGCTCGTCAGCGACGTTGCGCAGCCAGCCGCCAAAGACGGGCATCCAGTAACCGAATCTCATGCTTTCACCTTCGCGATTTCCGCTTCCAGATAGTCGATCAGTTTCTCATGCGGGTCCCAGCCGAGCACATCGAGCGGCTTGGCCACAAAATTGGATAATGCATTGATATCATAAAAGCGCGGTACGCCGTCTCGGTCATCGATCATCACTTCGATACCGCCAACGTCGAGGCCTGCTGCCGCCGCGATCCGTTCCGCGGCATCGATCAGTTCGGGCGCAGGATCGGCCTTTGTCATTGCGATCGGCTTGCCGTCCGCAACACAGGCGTCTGCGGGACAGAGATCGAACTGCCCGCCGCCGTCGATGTCGAGCGCGTAGAGGAATTTGCGGTCGAGCGTTTCGATCCGGGTGATCCGGCCACCCCGGGCGGGAACATATTCCTGCACCAGCAGCACGCCATCGATGCTGGTTGGCAGAAACTTGTCGGCGACCGCCAGAGCCAGATCATCGGGTGTTTCATAGCGCATGATGCCCGCGCCCGATCCGCCGATATTGGCCTTTACGACGATGGGAAAGCGCAGTTCGGCGGCGGCGCCCGGAATATCGACAGCGCGGTGGACGACGCGGGTGGCGGGGATTGCGAGGCCGAGGCTTGAGATCAGCGCGAGCTGGCGCGCCTTGTTGGCATCGACTGCGAGCACATCCGCCCCGTTGATGATCCGCGCGCCCTGCCCCTCCCAATGAGCATAGAGCGCGGGCGTGTAGAAAATCGCATGATCGGCGCTGCGCAGGAAGCTCGACATGGCAAGACGGCTCAGCACGACACGCGCCGGCGGCGGCGATCCGGCGGGATCGAAGCTGTGGCCCTCGATCCCCAGCTTCACATAATCGATACCGCGCGCATCGAGCGCGGCGAACAGCGGGGCGAACCAAGCGGGGTGTTCATAGAAAACGGCGAGATCAGGCATGGCACTCATTCGGTTGGTAGGGCAGCACGTTACATCGGGTGGCGACGGATCGATCAGGCTGTAACCTTGTCGCAAGATGAGTCAGCCTATGGCAATGCCTTATTGGGGCCTAATCGGGGGCACAGCGCGCTCCAATCGGTGCCCGAAGGATCGAGACCATGACGATGACCGGCAAAAAGATACTCGTCACCGGCACGGCGGGCTTCGTCGGGATGCATGTGGCGCAGGCGCTGCTCGATCGCGGCGCTACGGTGCTCGGGGTCGATAACTTCTCCGATTATTACGACGTGACGCTGAAGGAACAGCGCAATGCGGTGCTCGCCGCACACGCGAACTTCAGCGTCGCGCGGGTGTCGATTGACGAAATGGCGGTCTTTGCGCCGGTGTGGGAGGCCTTCGCGCCTGATGTCGTCATTCACCTCGCGGCGCAGGCGGGGGTGCGTTACTCGATCGATCATCCCGAAACCTATGTCGCGTCGAACCTGGTCGGCAGCTTCAACGTGCTTGAGCTCGCACGGCGCACCAAGCCGGCGCATCTGCTCGCGGCATCGACCAGCTCCTTCTATGGCGGCAACACCGCGATGCCGTTCCGCGAAACCGACCAGTGCACGACCCCGCTCACCTTTTATGCCGCGACCAAGGGGGCGACCGAGCTGATGGGGCACAGCTATGCGCATCTGTTTGGCGTACCGATGACGTTTTTTCGCTTCTTCACAGTCTATGGCCCCTGGGGTCGGCCCGATATGGCGCTGTTCAAATTCACCCGCGCGATTATCGAGGGGACGCCGATCGACGTCTATAACCACGGCGAAATGGTGCGCGATTTCACCTATGTCAGCGATCTGGCCGAGGCGGTGGTGCGGCTGATCGATGCCGTGCCGGGCACCGTCCCCGTCGGCGCGCACGACAGCCTGTCGCCGGTTGCGCCGCACCGGATCGTCAACATCGCGCAAGGGGAACCCGTTCGACTGCTCGATTACATCGCCGCGATCGAACAGGCCGTGGGCAAGCAAGCGGTCATGAACCTGCTGCCGATGCAACCCGGCGAAGTGCTGCGCACCGAAGCGAGCACCGACCTGCTGCGCGACCTGATCGATTATGTACCCGCCACCCCCGTCGCGACCGGGGTGCCCGCCTTTGTGGCTTGGTACCGCGCGCATTACGGGGTTTGATCAGTCGAGGCGTTGACCCACGCCAACTCGAACTCGACGCGATAGCCACACAGGATGAAGCAAAGCGACGAGTTGAGAAAAAATACTTGTCGATCGAACGCTTGCCTTTGAAAACGTCGCCGCACGCTGGCTCGCCGAATATGAACTCGACCATCGTCCGCGCAGTCATGGGCAGGCCGACCTGGTAATGAATGAGCAATTGAAGCCACGGTTGATGGGCAAGCCCCTGCCCTCAATTACCCGCGCCGACTTACAAGCTATCTTGGACGGTATCCCCGCGTCGCAACCCGCGACTCGTCGCACGTATTTGCCTATGCTTCGATTTTTTCCCTTAGTCGCTGCAACGAGGTGAAATTTCGGAGAATCCGCCATTGGTTGATCAGGGTCAAAGTAGTGAGCAATCGCTGAGGTCGCGCGGTTGGCCCAAGACCGGCCCTGTCATGTCTCTTCGGGGTGACGTGCCGCTAAGCTGTTTTTCTAAAGCCAAGAAGCTGCTGGACGACGAAATCGCCAAAGCGCGCTCGGAATGCGCTCCGATGCCTCATTGGAGAGTCCACGATTTACGACGCACGCTCGCCAGCCCATTAAAGGCCGAAGCATCCTCTCCATCTGCAGTCAATTTACAAGCCGATGACTACATTCCGGGTTCTGACAGGCGAAGATTGGTACCAGATTCTGGTCAGTTTCCGAGAAACAAAGGAAACAAGCGGGACGTTCAAATTTGCAGATATAGGCGACTTCTTTGCGCCTCAATATCGGTCATTCAGCCCGCCGATCGTCGCTCCTAAAACCTGCCGTTCGTTTGGGTTCGCCACCACACCCTCGCAAAGGTCCGCAGCTGGGACTTAGTGGCCATTCCCAAATCGATTGCCGAATGTCGGCTTTCGGGAGCAGACTACGATTACCATTTACCAGCGTCAGATTCTCGAAAGGGCAACGCTGTCCGCGAACGGAAAGTCGGCTTTCCTTTCTCGCGCAGTCGAAACCTGGCACCAGAACCCGAGCATTGCGTGTAAATCGATCGGCTAATCCTAAAGGTGCACTCCGCTCCTGTGATTTGTCCGGGATCAGTATCGCTGACGATTTGAACACAACAGGGGCCGATTCAGTTCGGCAGAGCGATCTACTGTCTGGTCTGGAGCGCAGAAACGAAGCGATCGGCAAAAATAATGGCCGAACGTTCGATGCCGTCGCGCTCGGTTTCGTCCCCGACTTCGTAGGTATAGGCCGGGATACCAAAAGTGCGATGAAACCAATATTTTGAGGTCTTTGACGCGTTGGTCGCACTGCGCCGTTCGACGGTGAAGGGATAGCCGGGTATCGCCTGTTCCTGTCCACCGAGCCATCGCACCAGAAAACGCTCCTGCTCTTCATCAGTCTCATCCGGTCCCTGAACATAAAACAGGTTGCGATCAGTCGAATGGAAATCGACCATCGCGACTGGACGCACCGATGATGGCAATCGAGCAAGCCAAGTCGAAACGGACCGGGTTTCAGGTTGGGTAAAGTCCCCCCAATCGCGATTGAGATCACCTCCACCAAGGTTCGAACGCCAGTGACCGCGAGCGACGCCGTCCGGGTTCAACAGGGGTACTGCCAGAACTTGCACGCCCTCGAGTTGCCCCGCCTCCGCAGCTGCGATGATCCGGGTCAGAAAAACTTCCATTGCCAGTGCGCCGGTCACTTCCGGGGGATGCGCGCGGCCGAGCAGCACGACCAGCCGAGCAGCACTGGGGTCGCCGACGCGCAAGGCTTCGATCGGCCTTTGATCATGCGACAAGCCAAGTGTCAGACGCGCCACATTTGAGGACCGCGCCAGCCGTTTTAGCAAAGCGTGGTGCCGGGCCGGATCGAAAATTTCCTGCGCCGCAATGCGACCCTGCCCGGCCGGTATTGAAAAGCTTGCCGATCGTCCGCCGTCCTTCACGTGCACATCAAGCGATGTCCACTTGCCGTCCGTTTCGAGCTTGGGGGGATACCGGTGTCGCGCCTCCAGATAGCGCAATGTCACGGTTACAGCGCGACCGGGGTCCGCGCTGTAACGGAACGCATACCACGGGCTGGGATTGATCGGCGGCGCGTGCTCCGGCGATATCAGAACCGAAAACGCCCGCTCGCCGTCGATGATGCAGCGCGATTGCGACGCACCTTCGAAATCGAAGCGCAACGAAACACCGGCCGTGACGCAAGCCGAGTGGGCAACCGGAACCACTTTCGGCGTGTGTGGGGGCGCATTGTGCGCGCACGCCCCCACCGCCAATACGACACCGACCAGCCAAAATCGCGCATTCATCCTAACCCGCATGGCCGGTTAGAAATTCTTGCGCAGTTCGACGTGGAATACCCGACCGCGCGCCGTGAACAGGTCGCTGTAGAATCCATAATCTTCATCGGCCAGCGGCGGATCCTCACCGAACAGATTGTTGATCGCGAACCGTATTCTCGTCCCATTGAGTAGCGTGTTGTTCTTTATTTCATAAGCGATCGACAGGTTCACGATGAACTGGTCTTGGACCGGAAAGAAATTGGCATTAGGATTGTCTGACACGACGAGAATGTCGCGGACGACGCTCGTGTCAAAGACGTTGCCGGTATATTGTCCGAACAGGCCGACTTCGACCGGCCCTTTTTCCCAGTTGATCGATGAGGTAAGCCGCCATTTCGGCCGTCCATCGGCTTCGAGCAGCTGCCCCAAACCGCCCACGGAAACGTCAAGCGGCAAGACCCCGCTGGCGATTGCATCCAGCAGTTCCTGGCCATTGGGCCCGGCCGACTGGACGAAGCTCTTCAGACGCGCGGCATTCAGATTGAGCTTGAACTTACCGGCGCCGAAATCGGGCACCTTATAGAACATGCCGAAGTCCCAGCCCATCGATACGCGGCTATCGAGGTTCAGATAGGGGTCAAGAACCCGGATGATCGCCCCTGCCGGCATCAGGCGTGTGCCAGTAAACAACGCGATATCTTCGGCGGTTGGCGCTGCGCGGATAACGTTTGGATTGGTGCTGCCGTTGAGGCGGCGCACCAGATCGAGCGCGATGGCATTGTCGTCGCCGAAGGTCCCGACCAACCCCTTCTGCTTTACACGCCAATAGTCCGCAGTCAGCGTCAGGCCCGGGACGAAGCCTGGCTCGAGCACGACACCCAAATTGATGCTCTGGCTGTTTTCCGGTTTAAGATTTTGGCTGCCCGAACGGAAGCTGATCACACCCGCCCCCGGACAAGCGCCAAGGCTGGACAAGGTGCGCTTGTCCACCTGCGCCTGGCAGACAACGAAATCGTCGCGGGTGTTTGACCGCGTTGTCCCTTCGTCATTCACCTGCACCAGGTTCGGCGCCCGGAAGCCCCGTGACCACGCGCCGCGGAAGGTGATGCCGGGAATGACCGTCCACGAAGCCGCAACGCGCGGGACGGCAGCGGTCGCGTTGATGTCGGTGAAATGTTCTAACCGGCCCGCCAGCTGGAGATTGAGTTGCTCGACAAGCGGGATGTTCATGTCGCGCCCCACCAGCGGCACGAACAGCTCGGCGAACCCTGAATAAACCTCGCGCCGTCCGTTGGTGTCGGGCGATTCGCTCGTGCCGGCGACGTCGCTGCCGTTGAAAACGCCGGTGACGCTGTCGGTAAAGGTGATCGTGCCATCGAGCCGCGAATCGCGATCGTCAAAGAAAGTCTCCCGCCGCCATTCGACGCCGCCGGCAACGCCGAGATTGCCACCCGGCAGCACAAACAGATCGTCACGGCTGATCTTGAAGTCGGCGAGCGCCAGGCTGGTGCCGCCGTTGCGGAAAACGCTGATGCGGAACGGATCAATCGACGATTGCGGATTGGGCGTGCAATCTCCCTGGCCCGGATCGTTCAGGCAGCCCCCGTTGAACGGGTTATAGGCGGCGGCAGTCGTCAGGTTGATTTGCCGCTGCATCAACGTCAGCGACACGCGGTTGCGCTCAATATCGGACGTCTTCGCTTCTGAATAGACGAAGCCGGTGTCGAATTCCCAGGCGCCTAAACTGCCGCGCAGGCCGCCGACCAGACGATAGCTGTCCTTGTTGACCGAGACATCGCGATTGCCGACATCGACGAAGCGGTAGCGCTCCATGATGACATCCACGCCAGTCGCAGCGATTGTCGTGCCTGGCAGACGGTTCGGACTGCCCGTCGGCCCGAAGGGGTTCCAAAAGGCAGTACGTGCAATGCCCACCGGAACGGCGCTGAGAATGGCCGAAGCATCGATATTGCGGCGGTTTTCGGAGCGGTAGTAACTACCCTCGAAATAGGCTTCGATCGTGTCGCTCAGTTTGTAACTCAGCAACGCCGACGCATTGTAGCGATTCTTTTCGCTGATCAGGCTGTTGCCGAAGATGGTGTTGTAGCGCACGTTGGCCGTGGGCGTCGTGCCGGGCGCCGCGCAGATCCCGTTGCCGAAACTCAGCCGACAGCCGGTGAAGGTGCTCGGCTGAAGAAAAAAGTCATCGTCGCCGATCGGGGTACGGGTTGCCGGGGACGTTCCCTGAATATCGAACTGACCGAAAGGGCCGAATGTATTGCGGTTGTTGAAGGAGGCATCGTCCTGGAAATCGGTCCCGATGACGAGCGGCAAGCGATTGTCGTCCGCAGAGTAAGGGCGCCCCGATGTCGGCAAACCATTTTCATGGAAATAGCCGCCATATACGGTCAAATTGGCGCGCCCGTCGGCAAAATCAAAGCCATACCCTCCGGAAATCGAGGCGTTGTAAAGACTGGTGCCGCCGGATGCGCGATAGTCACCGTCAATAAAACCGCCCTTTCGATTGCCTTTCAGAACGGTGTTGACCACGCCCGCCACCGCATCGGCACCGTAAATGGCTGACGCGCCATCGCGCAGAATTTCGAGCCGACGGACACTGCCGGGGGCGATTTCGTTGGTGTCGGCGCTAACCACCGGAACCAGCAGCTCCGTTTGGAAGCCGGGATGCAGCACCATACGGCGGCCATTGATCAGCAGCAGCGTGTTGCCGGTCCCCAGGTCGCGAAGGTTGATCGACCCGACGTCACCGCGAACATTGTTCTGCGTTGATGAATTTTGTTCGTTGAACGCGACCGTGCCCGCCTGAGGTATCGCACGAAAAAGCTCGTCACCCGAAGAGGCACCCGTATTTTCGATCGCCTGTTCGTCGAGCACCGTAACGGGAAGGACGTCGTTGATCTTTGCGCCCTGGATTTGCGATCCGATGACGACGATGTCCTGATCAGTGCCGGCGCTCGCCGACGTGTTTCCGCTATTGGCTGTGGTGCTGTTTTGAGCGTGTGCTGCCGTTGTCGCGGCAACCATGCTCGTGCCGCAAAGCAGAACCATTCTCGCAAAATTTTTGATACGCATCGTTTCCCCCCAGTTAGGTGTCAGTCGAATTTCCGCCTGGTGATCCAGGCTTGAAACATTTCCGGCCATTGGTTCAGCGTCTGATCGGGGGTACCGAGCCCCCAACCATGCCCGCCCTTTTCGAAAAAGTGCAGTTCTGCCGACGCGCCCTTGGCGATCAGCGCTTGGAATAGCGTGATGGCGTGTCCGGGTGGCGTCGTCGGGTCGTCGGCAGCGACGAAGATGATCGTCGGCGGCGACTCCTTTGCGGCATAGGTATCCAGCGACCAAGCCGCCTCTGCCGCCTCGCTTGGCGTCTCGCCGATCAGATAGCGCCGTGTTCGCGTGAGATAGGGCTTGCGCAGCGACACGACCGGAAACAACAGCGCCGCGAAATCGGGTCGCGCGCTCGTGGCTTCAAAACGGTCGTTGCCGTCATAGAGCGCACGACCGCTCTGCAAGGCGGTAAAGCCTGCCAGATGGCCGCCGGCCGAAAAACCCATGATGCCGATCCGCGCCGGATTGACCCCGAAATCTGGGGCGCGGGTGCGGATGATTTTCATCGCCCGCTGCGCATCCATGAAGGGCACGTTCGCGTCCCAACCATCGGCGGGGAGCCGATACAGCAGATCAAATACGGTGAAACCACGCGCCTGAAGCCAGAGCGCGACCGGCGTCGTTTCCTTCGCGATCTGGATGCGGAAATAGCCGCCCCCCCCGCACATCAGGATCGCGACGCCATTGGGGCGATCAGGCCGATAGACGCGCATGCGGGGGACCGAAATATTCGACACGGCCCCTATGCTGGCCCCCTTGGTGCCGATTTCCTCAGGGCCGCTCGCCTTGCCGCGCCCGGGAGGCGTTCCAGGCCAAAGCTTGATTTCCTCTGGCACGTTGCCGCTCGAGGCACCCCTAGCTCGAATAGGCGCGGCGAATGTTGCCAGCACGCTGGCGGCGACCGCGGAGTGCAGCAACGCCCGGCGCGCGATCATGCCGCGACATCCAGAGGCAGTGGCTGCAACTCGCTGCGCTCGTGCCGCTCGCTATCCTCTTGGGGCAACGGCATCGGTCGTCCCGCCATCGCCGCCGCCAGTCGTTCGGTGTCGAGTGCCTTTTCCCACCGGGCGACGACGATCGTCGCGACCGCATTGCCGATGAAATTGGTCAGCGCGCGGCATTCGCTCATGAACCGGTCGATGCCCAGGATCAGCGCCATGCCCGCGACCGGAACCGACGGTACGACCGATAGAGTCGCCGCCAGAATAACGAAACCGGCACCTGTAACGCCCGCCGCGCCCTTTGAACTGACCATGGCGACAAGCACCAGCGTCAGCTGTTCGCTCAACGATAGTTCGACTCCAACCGCCTGCGCGATAAACAAAGCTGCCAGCGTCATATAGATATTCGTGCCGTCCAGATTGAACGAATACCCGGTGGGGATGACCAACCCGACGACCGACTTGCGGCATCCGGCGATCTCCATCTTTTCCATCAAGCTTGGCAGCGCGGCTTCCGACGACGAGGTGCCCAGCACCAGCAACAGCTCTTCGCGCAGAAATTTGATCAGCGAGAAGATCGAAAAGCCGGCGAGTAGGGAAACGATCCCCAGCACCCCGAGAACGAACAGCAGCGAGGTCAGGTAGAAGGTCGCAACCAGCGCCGCGAGATTGGCGAGCGAGGTAATGCCGAACTCGCCGATCGTGAAGGCGATCGCTCCGAACGCCCCGATGGGCGCCAGCTTCATCAGCATGTGCACCAGCTTGAACACCGCCCCGCTGAGCGCGGTGATCACGTCAAGCACCAAGTTACTTTGTGGTCGGGTAGCCGACAGGGCAACGCCGGTCAGGATCGCGACCAGCAGTACTTGCAGGATCTTGCCCTCAGTCATTGCGCTGAACAATGTCGTCGGAATGATGTCCAGCAAGAAGGCGGGAATCGTCTGCGCGTGCGCCGACTGTGCGAAGGTTGCGACAGCAGCGGTATCAAGGGATGCAGGGTCGATATTCAATCCGCTTCCCGGACGGACGACATTGCCCACCACCAGCCCGATAATCAGCGCCAGCGTCGAGAGCGCCAGGAAGTAGATAAAGGCCTTGCCCGCGACGCTACCCACGGACGACAAGTCGCGCATGCCAGCGATGCCGGACGCGACCGTCAGGAAGATGACGGGCGAAATGATCATCTTGACCAGCTTGATAAAGCCGTCGCCCAGCGGCTTGAGCGCTACCCCGGTTTCGGGCGCGAAATGGCCGACCAATGCGCCGAGGACGATCGCTGCCAGGACCTGGACATAGAGCATACGATAGAAAGGGAGGCGCGTGCGGATTCGCGGATCCGTTGTGACCGTGCGCTCGGTCGCCATCGCCTTCCCCTCCTGTTTTCGGTCAGTACCGCTATTATCCAGCAAATCTTAGGGAGAGGAGGCAGTGCCACAAGCAAAACAAGAGAAATGCCACTTTGATTTTTTTTCAATTCGTTAGATCGATTGAGAGCGTTATTTGTCCGATTTTCCGCACAAATTGATTGACCCAATTGCGGAATTTCGCACAGATACCGCATGGATGGGCGTGTAATCAGGCGATCAGACTCGCGCAGGCGCCTAACACTGTTGTCGATCATCGGCGGCTTGATCCTGATCGGCGGATTACTCGCCTATATCGGTCTTGACCGCACCATGCGGAACGCCGCGCTTGCCGAAGCTCGAAAGGTAGCGGCGGCGGACGCCGCTACCCTGTCGGCAGGCTTGCGAAGCGAACTCGAGAAATTCTCCCTTGTCCCCCTTGTTCTCGCGGAAGACCCGCAAGTGCGCGACTTGCTGGCGGGCGATGCGGGCAATGAGAAAATACTCAATCGCAGGCTGGAAGAGCTCGCTGCGCAAACCGGTGCCGCTGCGATTTACCTGACGGATGCCAAGGGCACCACGCTGTCCGCCAGCAATTGGCAGCTGCCGACCAGCTTCGTCGGCTCAAACTATGGGTTCCGCCGCTATTTCGTCAGGGCTATGGCCCGCGGGAGCGCGACCCAGTTTGCGCTGGGAACGGTCAGCCGGCGTCCCGGTCTCTATATCGCCCAACGAGTCGACAATGGCGATCGAAAGCTCGGCATAGTCGCGGTCAAGGTGGAGTTCGACCGGCTGGAGACCGGCTGGCACGATGCGACTGCCGGCGTCTTTGTTACCGACGCCGATGGCGTTGTGCTGGTAACCAGCAATCCCAATTGGCGTTTTCATACCATACGCCCGCGAGACTCCGCAAAGCGCGACAAGTCGGCTGATCAACTCCAGTTCGGATTGTCGAACCTCCCGCCGATGCCCGATTTCGCGGCCGATTCGACGCTGGTCAGCACATCGTTGATCGAAACCAAGCAACCGATTTCGCCCAACGGATGGGATCTGCATCTGCTCGCCGATCCCTCGCCACGCCTATCCGCGGCGAACGCGAACGCAAGGCTGGCGCTGATACTGGGCTTGGTGGCAGCCTTTCTGGTCGGCGGCGGGATTGTCCTGACGATGCGCCGCCGCGAAGCCCGAGCCGAAGCGCAGCTTAGCGAGCGCACCGCCAAGCTTCGCGATCAGCTACAGCAGGCCAATCGCCTCGCGATTCTGGGCCAGGTAACGGCAGGCGTTGGCCATGAAATCCGCCAACCGGTTGCCGCAGTCCGGGTATTCGCCGAAAGTGGCAGCAGGCTGATCGCCGCTGGCGACGCCGCATCGGCGGAAGAAAATTTCGGCAAAATTGTCTCGCTCACCGAACGGATCGGCAAGATCACCGATGAACTTCGCCTTTTCAGCCGACGAACCCCATCCCAGCCGCGCGATGTCCTAATCGACGAGGTCGTGGAAGGCGCGATGCTGCTGTTGGGTGAGCGCATTCAGAAATCCAACATCGTCGTGAAGCTGCCCGATGCCCCGGCGATGCAGACCATTGTCAGGGGAGAGCATGTCGGACTGGAGCAGGTGTTGATGAACCTTATCCAGAATGCAATCGACGCCACCGGAGTCGGCGGCCGGATCGAAATTGCCATCACGCGGCAAGACAACCGGTGTTTGCTGACCGTCTCCGACAACGGGCCTGGACTTACCGACCAACAGTTCGAAAGCATGTTCCAACCCTTTGCGACAACCAAGCCGGAAGGTTTGGGCCTCGGCCTGGTCATATCGCAGGAAATCATGCGAAATCTTGGTGGTGACTTGACCGCAGACGCCAGTCGGGCGGGTGCGAGCTTTACCATGATGGTCCCGCTCGTATGAAGGCGGAAGCGACCACCCGGATTGTCCTGATCGAGGACGACCCCGCTCTTGGCGAAGCCGTAACCCAGGCGCTCCGCCTTGCTCGTTTCGATGTCACCTTGTTCAACGACGCGCGCCACGCCATCCAGGAGTTGGGGCCGGAATTCGACGGGGTCGTCATCAGCGATGTGCGCTTGCCTGGCCTTGACGGCATCAAATTCTTCGATCTCGTCAGGAAGCTCGACCCAGATATCCCCGTAATCTTCACCACCGGCCATGGCGATGTGCAGATGGCCGTCGACATGTTGAAAAAGGGTGCCGCCGATTTCTTCACTAAGCCCTATTCGATCGCGGAGATCGAACGCGCCATCGCGCTGGCGGCGGAGAAGCGCAGCCTGGTGCTGGAAAACCGACGGCTGCGATCCGCCCTGATCAATCGCGACAAAACTGGTATCATCGGAACTTCGCAAGCGGCGGAAACCTTGCGCAGCGTCATTACCGCCGTCGCAGGCGCGGATATCGACGCAGTTCTCGAAGGCGCAAGCGGTACCGGGAAGACCTATTGCGCCCGCATACTCCACGATCTCAGCCCGCGTGCGAACCGCCCGTTCGTCACAATAGATCAGGGGCTCGCGGCGCATCGCGATGCCGAATTGATCCTGTTCGGGCGCGAACCGGGCGTCGGGCTGTCGCGGATGGGTCTGATCGAACGGGCAAGCGGCGGCACCTTGTTTCTAGACGACATCGCCGAGATGGAAGGCAAGGTCCGTTCACGCCTGATCTCAACCTTGGACACCCGCACCATCTTGCCGATGGGCGCCCAGCGAGCGCGCAAACTCGATTTCAGGATCATCGTAGCAACCGGTGGCAACGCCGGAGCGAGCGACGACGGACTCGCGCCTAGTCTGGAAAGCAGACTCGGCGCCGTCCGAATTTCGCTTCCGCCGCTGAACATTCGGCGGGAGGATATCGGCGAAATTTTCCGACGCTTTGTCGGCGAAATGGAAGGCACTTCCGGTCGGCAGGCCGGTCCGATCGGCGAGGCTGAGTGGCACCATATCCAGACCCACGACTGGCCCGGAAACCTGCACGAACTTCGCGCCTTTGCGCGCGCCTTCACCCTCGGTCTGTCATCGTTCGGTCTTGCGCCGGCCGCAGAGCCAACTGACCGGCCACTGCATCTGATCGTGGCGGATTTCGAAAGGTCGGTGCTGGAAGAAGCGCTAAGAATCGCGAATGGGAGCGCAATTATTGCGGCAAAGAACCTAAAAATTCCGCGAAAAACTTTCTACGATAAACTGTCACGCTACAAGCTGAGGTCGCGCGATTTTCGCTGAAGATTGGCGCGTCGCGGCCGAGCGGTGACGTGCTCCCCTTTTCTCCTCCACTCATAAGTAGAGTCCGGGGTTATCATCGTGCCCTTGCGGGCGGGGTTGTACAACCCGCCTGGCAGCATCGG
>NZ_NCGB01000053.1:0-16610 GCF_002278865.1 Sphingomonas sp. 28-62-11
CTATGATCTGCTCCTCGGTAAATCTGCTGCGCTTCATCGTCGTCCTCCTTCATGAAGGACTCTAGCTCAGACTGGCGGAGTTTCAGGGGAGCACGTCAATGGCCACGCCGTTTCGATTATGTAGGAGTTCGCTTAGCGCCCGCGTGAAGGCCGACAACAGCGGGGGATGCAAATGGCTTTCGGGTTCGTCGATGAGAACCAAGGTCTTTTCTTCGACGCGCGAAACCAAGCGGGATATTGTTAGAAGAACAACAGCGTGACCTGAACTCATTAGTTTGACGATTCTCGACGCCTCCAGCTGCAAGGCCTCCTCTCGCAGATGCAGCAGGCTAGGGAGCTCCATAACAGCAAAATTTTCGTCCGACTCAAGCGTCTCTATCGCGACCCGCCACCGATCCTTGCGGCCTTGGTCAACGAAACACTCTCCGATGCTTGCTACACATTCGGCACGGAGCGTCGTTAATGATTTAAGGAGTACACCGTCGTCATCCGCGATGTCTTTCAACCCGATATAGCTGTATCGCGTGCCACGCGATGGGTCGGAATTTTCGACGGGCGGCATGAAGGGGTCGAATGCACTAAATGCGACGGACACCAGCGAGCTAAAATACTCCGTGCCAATCGGGTCTCGGCTAAACATACTATTCACTAAAAAATGGGCAATCGTCGCATCTGGCGTCATGATCGCCGAAATCATCTCATTTAGGATCGTTGTTTTTCCGACGCCATTCCTTCCGATGATAGAATGAATATTAGTACTTGGTGCTGAATTGGCATTGACCTTAAAAGATAGCTCAACTCCGGCCATCTTCGACGTCGGTTCGCGTTTGAAAATGAAATCGAAATCGGTAAGTGGAACCCCACCGTTCAAAACACGCCGAAATTGTCCATCGATAGAGGTAAGGCTGACATAACGAAGCAGCGAAATACTGAATACGTCTTCGCTTTTTACAGTTTCTATTAATCGTTCATCGAAAACAATGTCACGCAAACCACGAAGAAATAAAATCCGAGTCGTCTCGGACACGCGATTTCCTAGAATGTCGTAATATTTTACATCCTGACCTACTGAAAAATACTGTTCGCTCAGTCCAGTGAATGATGAATCGAAAGTTTTATACGTAGAAGTGGCTGTAGTCTGCCCATAAAAGCCAATTTTTACAGACCCCATCTCAAACGGCGTTCCATGTTCGTCGTAGAGAAGAACCTCGAACATCGTCACGAATGAAAAATCATTCCAAAAATCAACCCGCAAAAAAGCTTGATTTCGCCCTGAACTAGGGAAGTTCTTTCCGCGATCGATAATGGTAAATTGCAAGTCCTCACCCCTCTCGACTGTTATCGCCGTTAGATGTCCCAGAGCAAGGCCCAAAGTGGTCCCCGTTGGTTACATTTATGCAGCTTCTACTAGGAAATGACCACTGTCAAATTACGACTTCATAAAGCCAATGAAATAAAAATTTACAGATTTATCATAGTTTTCATCGAAGAAATATGACTATTCATTTGGTGAGAACCCTCGCCCAACACATACTTGGGCAATCGTTAATGTATATAGTTACCGAACTGACGCTGAAAACCAGAAATCGGCCCACCTCCGGGGGCCGAAGCGCCTGATCTTGAGGTCGGCAGCTTTCTATAAATTTAGTCTAAAAGTGGCCTGCCCACTGACTGCCCAATATCGACCGGTGGGCTACAAAAGGATTTTCGGCGCTCCAGCCATAACCCATCCGCAGCCCCTCACCCCCCAACCACCCCCGTCGACTCCCGCACCACCAGGTCATGCGCGATCTCGCGGCGTTCGGGTTCGTCCTCGTCACCTCCACCCAACAGTAAATCAGCCGCTGCGTGGGCCATTTCCCGCGTTGGCTGGCGGATGGTCGTGAGGGGGGGCCAGACGTAGCGGGCGAGCGCCGTATCGTCGAAGCCGGCGACGGAGAGATCGCCCGGTACGCGAAGGCCCAGCCGGTGGGCGACCGTCAGCACGCCGGCGGCCATGTCGTCACTGGCGGCGAAGATCGCGCTCGGTGGGTCGGGCATCGCCAGCAGCGCCTCTGCCTCGCGTGCGCCTGAGGCGAAATCATAATTGCCGCTGCGGATCAGCGCGGGTTCAACCGTGATTCCGGCCTGCGTCAGGGCATCGCGATACCCCTCGGTCCGTTGCGCGCTGGTCGCAAAGCCGGGGTCGCCGGCGATGAAGCCGATCCGGCGGTGGCCGAGCCCTAACAGATGCTGCGTCATCGTCGCGGCGGCGGCGCGGTTATCGATAAAGGTCGAGGGGCTGAGCATCACATCGGTGCCGGGCGAGACACGCACGAACCGCACCCCGCGCCGCGCGAGCAGATCGAGCACGGCGGGGTAATCGGTAATCGGCGGGGTCAGGATCAGCCCGTCGATTTGGGTCGCTTCGACCAGGCTCTCTATTTCATCGAGCAGCCGCGCCGATCCGCGATCATAGGGTTGCGCGATCATCCGCACCCCCGCCGCCTCGCACAGGTCGCGAATGCCCGATTGCATTTCATAGACATAATAGGGGCTGGGATTGTCGCAGATCAGCGCAATCTGGAAGGATCGCCGCCCGGCGAGCGAGCGCGCGGCGACATTGGGGCGAAAGTTCAGCCGCGCGACCACCTCGGCGACCTTGGCGCGGGTGGCGGCGCCGACATATTTCTCATTATTCAGCACGCGCGAGACGGTCTTGATCGACACGCCGGCCTCGCGGGACACATCCTTGATCGTGACGCGCACTTGCCCCCCAATAGGCCCGCCTGTTCCTTGATCCCGGCGGACCTGCTAGGCGATGTGCATGAGCAAGCTCGCCTCGTCCAGTCCAGCGCTTTTTGCGCGAACGGGGTGGCGCTTGCAGGAACTGTTCTATTGCACTAATACAGTGATTGGCCGACCGTCGGGCCATCTGGATGATCGCGATGCCCGCAGGCCCTTTTGATCGCACCCCGCCCCCTGATCGCTCCCATTCCGATCGCCGGCCTTCCGATCCCTGGTTACGCTCGCCCGAACCGCCGCTCGATCTGACGGATGGCATGCCGCCGCCGAATGATTCCGCGAGCCGCTATCGCCGTGCCCGCGATCCCGAACCCGCCCCGGTCGTCGCCGATGATGAAGAATGGGATGACGACGATTGGGACGACGAGGATGATTGGGATGCCGACGCGGCCAATGCGCAGCGCGATTATTCCACCAACCTGCCCGTCGCCTATCGCCCCAGCCGTTTTCGCTGGGTGGTGCGCGCGGCGGCGGCGGGAATCGTGCTGTTCGTGCTCGCGGTCGGCTGGTTGGCGCTGACCGCGCCGCTCTCCAAATCGCTTGAGCCGCCCGCCCCGCCGAGCATCACCCTGCTCGCCTCCAACGGTACGCCGATCGCGCGGCAGGGGGCGACGATCGGCAAGCCGGTCGACGCCGCGACGTTGCCCGCCCACGTCACCAACGCGTTCATCGCGATCGAGGATCGCCGTTTTGCCAATCATTGGGGGATCGACCCCTGGGGGATCACCCGCGCGATGTTCCGCAATGTCGCGGCGGGCGGCCTGCGCGAGGGCGGCAGCACGATCACCCAGCAGCTGGCGAAGAACGCCTTTCTCGATTCGGATCGCACCGCCGGGCGCAAGATTCGCGAAGCGATGATCGCGCTGTGGCTGGAGGCGTGGCTGACCAAGAACGAGATTCTGTCGCGCTATCTGTCGAACGTCTATTTCGGCGACAATGCGTACGGGCTGACCGCGGCGGCAAAGCATTATTTCAGCACGACGCCGGATAAGCTGACAATCGGCCAGGCCGCGATGTTGGCAGGCCTCGTCAAGGCGCCGTCGCGGCTGGCGCCCACCGGCAATATGAAGGGCGCGCGCGCGCGGCAGGCGGTGGTGGTGGCGGCGATGGTGCGCGGCGGTTTCCTCGACAAGGCGGAGGCGGCCGATGTCAGCCCTGCACGGCTGCGGCCGAATAAGGTGAAGCAGCTCCCCGATGGCAGCTATTTCGCCGATTGGGTGCTGCCCGCTGCACGCGATCAGGCCGGGGCGATCAGCACCGAAGCGCGGGTGACGACGACGCTCGATGCGCGGCTGCAAAAAACCGCCGAGCGCGTCGCGCGCCGCGCCGGGCTGAACAAGGCGCAGGTGGCGATCGTCGCGATGCGGCCCGACGGGCGGATCGTCGCGATGGTCGGCGGCAAATCCTATGCCGACAGCCCGTTCAATCGTGCAACGCAAGCCCGCCGCCAGCCGGGTTCCGCGTTCAAGCTGTTCGTCTATCTGGCGGCGCTGCGCAGCGGCATGACGCCAGATTCGATGGTCGACGACTCCCCTGTCACGATCGGCGACTGGAGCCCGAAGAATATCGACGGCCGCTACAAGGGCATGATTACGCTGCGCCAGGCCTTTGCCCGGTCGAGCAATGTTGTCGCGGCGCGACTGACGCAAAAGGTTGGCGTGCGCGCGGTGATCAAGGCGGCGCGCGATCTGGGCATTTCGACCGAGCTGCCCAATGAAGCGACGATTGCCCTGGGCACCGCGAACAGCTCACTGCTCGAACTGACGGCGGCCTATGCCGCGATCGCCGCCAATGGCTATCCAGTGCGCCCGCACGGGCTGACGGAGCCGACCGAGAAAAGCTGGATCGAGGCGCTGGGGGACCGGTCCCGATCGCTCGGCGGGCGGGTGCGCGAGGATATGCTCGATCTGCTGCGCGCCTCCATCACCAGCGGCACCGGGCGGCAGGCCGCCCTGCCGATCGAGGCCTATGGGAAGACGGGCACCAGCCAGGATAATCGCGATGCGCTGTTCGTCGGCTTTGCCGAGGATCTGGTGGTCGGCGTGTGGGTGGGCAATGACGATAATTCGCCCAATCCCGGGCTGTCGGGGGGCGGCATTCCGGCGCGGATCTGGCGCAACTTCATGCAAAGCGCGCTCGGGCTCGACGCCGTGGTCGAAGCGCCGGTGGAGGACAATATCTTTGCCGGCGAGGGCGATAATGGCGCCGATCCACTGATTGAAATCAATGGCGATGGCCTGCCGGGGGTGGACGGCAATGTCAGCGGTTTTGGCCTGAACCTGCGCTTTGGGCGGGACGGCAGTATCGCGATCGATCGTCGCCCGGAAAGAGGCAATCCCGATCGGCAGCCGCCCGAGGATGATCCACCCGAACCACCCGCTGATGAAGAACCGTAACGCAGGCTGTTGACGGACGCTGCCGGATATCGCCAAGGCAGCGCATGCGCTTTTTCTCCGATAATGCTGCCCCGGCATGCCCCCAGGTCATGGCCGCGCTGGCCGATGCCAATGTGCTCGATTCCGCCTATGACGGCGATGGCTGGAGCAAAGCGCTCGATGCGCGCGTATCGGCGCTGTTCGAGGCGCCCGTGCGGGCGTTCTGGCTGCCATCGGGTACGGCGGCCAATTGTCTCGCGCTCGCGGCGATGTGCCCGCCTTATGGCGGTATCGTCTGCCACCGCGATGCGCATATCCAGAATGACGAATGCGGCGCGCCGGAATTCTTCACCCACGGTGCCAAGCTTCTGATTGCGGAGGGCGAGGGTGCCAAGCTGACTCAGGCGAGCATTTCCGAGATGCTCGATCTGATCCCGAACGACGTCCACCGCACCCAGCCGCATGCGATCTCGATCACCAACGCCACCGAATATGGCCGCGTTTATACCCCGGCCGAGGTCGCAGCGATCAGCGATCTGGCACGCGCGCGGGGACTACGGTTGCACTTGGATGGCGCACGATTCGCCAATGCGGTCGCGCATCTCGGGTGCAGCCCGGCCGACCTGACCTGGCGCGCAGGGGTGGATGCGCTGAGCTTCGGCTTCATTAAAAATGGCGGCATGACGGCAGAATTGCTGGTGTTCTTCGACGCGGAACTGGCCAAGGGTACGCTCCAGCGCCGCAAACGCGCCGGCATGCTGCTGTCAAAGGGGCGCTATCTGGCCGCGCAGATTCTCGCGATGATCGATAACGACCTGTGGCTGACCAATGCCCGCGCTGCGAATGCGGCCGCGGCGTTGCTCGCCGAGGCGGCAGGCGACCGGCTGATCCACCCCGTCGAGGCGAACGAGGTGTTCCTGCGCGTGACGCCTGACGAGGCTGCTGCGCTGCGCGCGAAAGGGTTTGATTTCTACGACTGGGGCCCGGGCGAAGCGCGGCTGGTGACGTCATGGAACCATGCGGCCGATGATATCCGCCCGCTCGCCGATGCGATCGCCGCACTTTGAACGATACCGAAGCACCGCAACCCTCCCGGCTGGCCGTGCTGCTGCCGTTCGCGATCGTCACCTTGATCTGGGGCTCGACCTGGATCGTGATCCGCGATCAACTGGGCACCGTGCCGCCGAGCTGGTCGGTGAGCTACCGGTTCCTGATCGCGGGGATCGGCATGCTTGCCTATGCCGCGTGGCGAGGTGAACGGATCGTGCTCGATGCGCGCGGCTGGGCGTTTGCCGGCGCGCTGGCGGTGCTGCAATTCTGCCTGAACTTCAACTTCGTCTACCGCGCTGAAGACCATATCACGTCAGGCCTGGTCGCGGTCGTGTTCGCGCTGTTGCTGGTGCCGAACGCCATTCTCGGCCGCATTTTCCTCGGCACGCAGCTTGGGCCCCGGTTGCTGGTCGGTTCGGGGGTCGCGATGGCCGGGGTCGCGTTGCTGTTCGTGCATGAGGCGCGGGTCGACCCCAATGGCCCTGCCGAATCGATGATCGGTATCGGCATCACGATGATGGGCGTGCTGGCAGCGTCGATCGCGAATGTGCTGCAGGGCACACAGACCGCCCGGCGCTATCCGATGGTGCCGATGCTAGGCGTGGCGATGCTGATCGGTGCCGGTGTGGATGCCATGATCGCCTGGACGCTCCACGGTCCGCCGGTGATCGAATGGCGCGCGGGCTATCTGTTCGGGTTGCTGTATCTGGGCGTGTTCGCCTCCGCGATCGCTTTCACCCTGTATTTCGGCGTGCTGCGGATCATCGGCCCGGCCAAAGCGGCCTATTCGAGCGTGATCGTGCCCGTCATCGCGATGCTGCTGTCGACGCTGTTCGAGGGCTATCGCTGGTCGCCGCTGGCGGCAGGCGGCGCGGTGCTGGCGATGATGGGGCTCGTCATCGCGCTGAGCGCCAGCAAGCCCGCCCGGTAATCAGGGTAAGCAGGCATCCAGCCCAGCACCCGCTTGGCCTTGCCGTTCGCCACGCGCCGGTTCTCTGCATAAAAGCCGCGCGCCATGGGGGACAGCCCTGCCTCGTCCATCGTGACGAGCGGCAGTCGCAGTAGCCCGGCAATGGCGCAGGCATAATCGATCACGTCATTCTGGCTGCACGGCCAGTCATCAGCCAGATTATAGGCACCCGCTGGTCCGTTCAGCCCGGCAATCACGCCGCTGGCGATATCGCCGACATGGATTCGGCTGAAGACCTGGCCGGGCAGGTCGATCCGGTGGGCCCGGCCCTCTATCACCCGGTCGATCGCCGAGCGACCCGGGCCATAGATGCCCGGCAAGCGAAACACATGCGCCCCGCGCGCCAGCCAAGCGGAATCGGCGTCTGCCCGCGCGCTGCGCCTGCCCGTGCCCGTCGGGCTGGTTTCATCGACCCACGCCCCTCGCGCATCGCCATAGACCCCGGTGGACGACAGATAACCAAGCCATTGCCCGGAGAGACGATCCCCATAACGCGCCAGCACCGGATCACCGCCTGCGTCGGGCGGGATGGAGACAAGAATATGGCTGGCATGGGCAATGGCGGTGGTGACTGTATTGGCATCATCGAACGCTATGGTCTCGTCGCGTCCCGATCGGCTCGTGCCCGAAACATGCCATCCCCTCGCTCGCAGGCGATCCGCGATGCGACGGGCGCTGTACCCAAGGCCGAAGATCAGCAATCGGCTCATGCGGTGGGGCGCTTTCCTGATCGGGGGCGATATCGTACAAAGGTGCATTGCCCGTACGTTGCCGGTGTACGATTTAGATGGCACACCAGCAACGCTGACCCTATCTGGCCGATATGCTTGATGTAAATACCGCCCTCGCCCATCCCCAGGTCACCCGCCGCGATGCCTATCGCGCGCCCGAATGGCTGGTGCCCGAAATCGCACTCGCGTTCGATCTGGATGCTGCATCGACCAGGGTTCATGCCCGGCTTCAGGTCACCCGGAATGCTGCCGATGCCGGGCCGTTGCGGCTTGATGGCGGCGGGCAAGTGCCGATCGCGGTGACCGTCGACGGTGTCGCCACCGATGATTGGTCGCTCGAGGACGGCGCCCTCGTCATCGCGCTGAGCGGCGATGCGCATATCGTCGAAACCGAAGTGGAAATCGCGCCGGAGCGCAACACCCAGTTGATGGGGCTGTATGCCAGCGGTGGCCTGCTCTGCACCCAGTGCGAGGCCGAAGGGTTTCGCCGGATCACCTTCTTCCCTGATCGTCCCGATGTGCTGAGCCGCTACACGGTGCGGATGACCGCGGACAAGGCGCGCTATCCGGTGCTGCTTGCCAATGGCGATCCGGTGGCGTCGGGCGATTTGCCGGGCGGGCGGCACTGGGCCGAGTGGCATGATCCGTTCCCCAAACCCTGCTATTTGTTTGCGCTGGTGGCGGGTGACCTGGTCGCGAACCGCGCCACCTTCACGACGATGAGCGGACGCGCGGTTGCACTCGGCATCTGGGTGCGCGCGCGCGATCTCGACAAGACCGATCATGCGCTCGCCGCCCTCCAGACGTCGATGAAGTGGGACGAGGACGTCTATGGTCGCGAATATGATCTCGATGTGTTCAACATTGTCGCGGTCGATGATTTCAATTTCGGCGCGATGGAGAACAAAGGCCTTAACATCTTCAATTCGCGCTATGTGCTGGCTGATCCCGATACCGCGACCGATTATGATTTCGATGGCGTGTCGGCCGTGGTGGCGCATGAATATTTCCACAACTGGTCTGGTAATCGCGTCACCTGCCGCGATTGGTTCCAGCTGAGCCTGAAGGAAGGCTTTACGGTCTACCGCGATCAGAGCTTTTCTGCAGATCAGGGATCGGCGGCGGTCAAGCGGATCGAAGATGTCCGCGGCCTGCGCGCGGCGCAATTCCCCGAGGATGCCGGGCCGCTCGCGCATCCGGTGCGCCCGGAAAGCTATATCGAAATCTCGAATTTCTACACCGCCACCATCTATAACAAGGGTGCGGAAGTGATCCGCATGATGGCGACGATGCTTGGGCCAAAGGGGTTCCGCGCGGGCACTGACCTGTATTTCGACCGACACGACGGCACGGCCGCCACATGCGAGGATTTCATCGCGTGTATGGAAGAGGGCGGCGGTGCCGATCTCACGCAGTTTCGCCATTGGTACAGCCAGGCCGGCACGCCGCGCGTCACCGCATCGCTGCGGCATGACGGCAGCGCCGCCCGAGCGACATTGACGCTTGGCCAGCGCACGCCGCCCACCCCAGGACAAGCCGAAAAGCCGCCGATGGTGCTGCCGCTGCGGGTCAAGCTGTTCGGTGCGGCAACCGGCAGGCCGCTGGGTGACGAGCGGCTGGTGGTGCTGACCGAACCGACCGCCGAAATCACTTTCGACGGGGTGACGGAGAAGCCACTGCTGTCGATCAACCGCCAATTCTCCGCGCCGGTCGTCGTCGAAACCGATCGGACAGCGCAGGACCTCGCCCTGCTGTCAGCCTGCGATGACGATCCGTTCGCGCGCTATGAGGCGATGCAGCAGCTGATGCTCGACACGATCATCGCCAGCGTCACGCATGGCCGCGCCGATCACGCGCCCGTCATCGCCGCGATTGCGCGCACGCTTGATGATCCGGCACTTGATCCGGCGTTTCTGGCAGAAGCGGTGCTGCTGCCGTCGGACAGCTTCATCGGCGATCAGCTCCCGATCGTCGACCCGGAAGCGATTTTCCGCGCGCGCGATGCGCTGCGTCGCGACATCGGGCGCAGCCTGGAGGATAAATGGCGTGCGGCCTATGCACAGGGTCAAGCGCAAGGCGGCTTTGTTTACTCGCCGGTCGCCAAGGGGTTACGCCGACTGAAATCAGTCGCGCTGGGTTATATCGCCGCCAGTGGTGCGGGCGATGCGCACCAGATTGCGTTCGATCAATTCGAAGCGGCCGATAATATGACCGACCGGCAGGGCGCGCTTATGACGCTCGTCAACGGCCAGTCGAACACCCGCGTCGCCGCGCTCGACATTTTCTACAACCGCTATTCGGATAATCCGCTGGTGCTCGATAAATGGTTTTCCACTCAGGCGCTGTCGAGCCGTGAGGATACCGCCGATATCGTGTTCGATCTGGCCCAGCACCGCGATTTCACCCTGTCCAACCCCAATCGCGCCCGCGCGCTGGTGGGCGCGTTCAGCGTCAACCAGCGGGCGTTTCATGCCGCCGACGGGCGCGGGTACCGCTTTGTTGCTGATCAACTGATCGCGCTCGACAAGCTCAACCCGCAAACCGCCGCCAAATTGGTACCGCCGCTCGGCCGGTGGAAACGCTTCAGTCCGGAACGCGGTGCCTTGATGCGCGCCGAGCTTGAGCGCATCCTGGCCGTGCCCGGCGTATCGCGCGACATGATAGAACAGGCATCGCGTAGCCTGGAGGGATAAAGGGTAGCAGGGGGAGCGACCGGGGAATGGCAACCACGTTCGAAGTTCAGATTTTCACTAACCGGATGATTGTTCGCAATGTCGGCACTGGGCAGTCGATCGTCCGTGTGGCGACCCGGCCCTTTTCATCGCAGCGCCTGCTGATCGGCGATCTCGACGCCGCAGAGGCGTTGCTGGGGGACATCATCAAGGACATGGAAGGCTGGAAGCGCTTCCTGCGTTCACCGGCAAAAGCCAGCTTCCGCCCCATGGAGCAAAGCGAGGGCGGCTTGTGCCCTGTCGAAGCGCAGATTCTGGCCGATCTGGGGGTACGAATGGGCTTTAACTCGATGGACATCGTGTAGCGGGGGAGCGCGATCAGATCGCCGCCCGATCAGAACAGCCGACCGCCATTGCGCACCGGTCTGCTCGGACGCACCAGCACCACCTTCCCTTCGGCATCGGGAAAGCCGAGCGTCAGCACTTCGGACAGAAACGGGCCGATCTGGCGGGGCGGGAAATTGACCACCGCGGCCACTTGTGTGCCCGGAAGGTCTGCCAGTGCATAATGATCAGTTATTTGCGCGGATGATCGCTTCACGCCAATCGCAGGGCCAAAATCAATGACCAGCTTGAACGCCGGTTTACGCGCTTCGGGGAAAGCCAGCGCCTCGATGATCGTGCCAACGCGAATGTCGACTTTCAGGAAATCGTCAAAGCCGATCGTTGCGGCCAGCGGATCATCTGGCCCGCCCATCAAAAATCGAAATCGACATCATCATAATGCGACGGCGGGGCGACGCCCTCCATCCGTTCGGACAATAGCGGACGAAAGCTCGGCCGACTTTTCAGTCCACGGTACCAGCGTGCGGTCTGTTCATGACCCTTCCAGTCGATCCCGCCTAGATAATCCGCGACCGAAATCTGCGCCGCCGCCGCCAGATCGGCGAGCCCCATGGTCGCCCCGCCCAGCCAGGTGCGATGATCGAGCAGGAAATCGGTGTAATCGAGATGCCCGACGGCCGCCTTCATCGCTTCGCGCAGCAATCGCGCATCAGGTGCGGCGCGGTGAACGATCCGCTTTTCCATCCGCTCGAGCAGCAACGGCGAGGTGATATCGCGGTAGAACTGCGTGTCGAACCATGCGACCAGCCTCCGCGTCTCTGCGCGGTTGGTGGCGGTGCCGTTGATCATCGCGGCCTTATCAACCGTTTCTTCCATATACTCGCAAATCGCCATCGAATCGATCAGCACGATGGATCGATTGGGCTCCACCATCACTGGCGTCTGCCCGGCGGGGTTCATGTCGAGGAATTCGTCGCGCCGTTCCCAAGGAGATTCGCGCACAAGATCATAGCCGACGCCCTTTTCGCCGAGCAGGAGCCGGACTTTGCGCGAAAAGGGACAAAGCGGGAATTGGTAAAGCTGCCACATGGCCCTGCTGTAGCCGGGGCGCGGCGAGGGGGAAAGCGCCGTTCAGCCGGTTGGAAAATCGCTGTCGAGTGTTTGTCCGGCATCGAGCTGAACGCCGAGGCAATTCAGGATCATCGCTACCTGGGTATATTGCGCGATCGTGAACACCAGATCCATCTTCTGCTTATCCGTGAACGACGCCAGCGCCGCCCAGCTGGCATCGCTGATGAAATGCTCACGAACCTGCTCATCGGTCGCGCGCAGCTTTGCGGCGTCGATCGCTTGCCAGCCCGGCGCATCCGGTCCTGCCTTGATCCGCTCGATCTCCAACGGGGTCAGCCCGGCCGCCAGCCCGATCCGAACGTGCTGCACCCATTCATAGCCCGATCGGCACAGCCAGCCCGTGCGCAGGATGATGAGTTCGCGGTCGCGCGGACTCAGGTCATTGCTAGCGCCCAGGATGTAGCTGCCCCACAGGTTGAACCGCTTCAACGCCTTTGGGGCACGCGCCAGGGTGCGAAAGATGTTGGCGATGCCCGGCCCGACCAAGGCCGCGTCGCGAAACGGCGCGAGCACCTCCTCCTGTTCGGGGGTAATCTCATGATCGGCAATCGGCGCGATCCGTGCAGTCGATAGCCGCATCTATTTTCTCCCTGCCGCCGGGCGGTTATTCCGCCGCCACCATCTCGCGGGTATCATCGAGCGGATAGCTGAGGCGGGTCAGCATTTCCTTGGGCACAACCTGCCAGAAATGGCCGACGATCCGGTCCCAATCGTCGAGCAGACCGCCGGACCATTTGCTGTCGGTGGCGTCATGATGCGCGCGGATCAGCGCGAGCAGCACCGATTCCCAATGGCGGGAGGCGACGCGCTGCCACGTGATGCTTTCGGGGTTGGCGCGCGATGCGAACGTTGCTGACGGATCATAGACAAAGGCCATGCCCCCGCTCATTCCCGCGCCAAAGTTCGCGCCGACCTCGCCCAGCACGACTGCGACACCACCAGTCATATACTCGCAGCCATTCGCCCCGCAGCCCTCCACCACGACGTTCGCGCCCGAATTACGCACGGCAAATCGCTCACCGGCCTGGCCGGCCGCGTAAAGCTGACCCGAGGTGGCCCCGTAGAGTACGGTGTTGCCGATGATCGTGTTGTTCTGGCTCGCCAGATTGGAGCTGACCACGGGGCGCACTGCAATGATCCCGCCCGACAGGCCCTTACCGACATAATCATTGGCATCGCCGAACACTTCGAGCGTGATGCCCTTGCACAGGAACGCGCCGAGCGATTGTCCGGCAGAGCCGCGCAGCCGGACATGCACATGCCCGTCGGCGAGTTTCGACATGCCGAACGTGCGGGTGATCTCGCTCGACAGGCGGGTGCCAACCGCGCGGTGGGTATTGCGCACCGAATAAGTGAGCTGCATTTTCTCCCCGCGCGAGAACACCGCTGCGGCATCCTCGATCATCTGCGCGTCGAGGCTGTCAGGCACTTCATTGCGCCAGGTTGTCAGGCTGAAGCGGCGCTGATCATCCGCTGCATCGACCTTGGCGAGGATCGGATTGAGATCAAGATCGTCGAGATGTTCGGCCCCACGGCTGACCTGCCGGAGCAGTTCAGTGCGGCCAATCACTTCATCAAGGCTGCGGAAACCGAGCTTGGCCAGGATGTCGCGCACTTCTTCAGCAATGAAGGTCATCAGGTTGATCACCTTTTCAGGCGAGCCGCCGAATTTCTCGCGCAAGCGCTCATCCTGGGTGCAGACACCCACGGGGCAGGTATTCGAATGGCACTGGCGGACCATGATGCAGCCCATCGCTACCAGCGACAGTGTGCCGATGCCGAACTCTTCCGCCCCCAGGATCGCCGCGATCACAATATCGCGACCGGTGCGCAGGCCGCCATCGGTGCGCAGCTTGATCCGGTGGCGCAGGCCGTTGAGGGTCAGCACCTGATTGACTTCGCTTAAGCCCATTTCCCACGGCGTGCCGGCATATTTGATGCTCGTCTGTGGCGAAGCGCCTGTGCCGCCGACATTCCCGGAGACGAGGATGACATCGGCATGCGCCTTTGCCACGCCAGCCGCGACGGTACCGATGCCCGCCGAGGAGACCAGCTTGACGCACACCCGGGCGCGCGGATTGATCTGCTTCAGGTCGTAGATCAGCTGCGCCAGATCCTCGATCGAATAGATATCGTGGTGCGGCGGCGGCGAAATGAGCGACACGCCCGGAGTTGCGTGGCGCAACTTGGCAATGAATTCGGTGACCTTGAAGCCGGGCAGCTGCCCGCCCTCGCCGGGCTTGGCGCCTTGCGCGACCTTGATCTCGATCTCATCACAGGCGTTCAGATATTCCGCCGTCACGCCGAAGCGGCCGCTGGCGATCTGCTTGATCACTGAATTGGCGTTGTCGCCATTTTCATAGGGGGTGAAGCGCGACGAATCCTCGCCGCCTTCGCCCGATACCGCCTTGGCGCCGATCCGGTTCATCGCAATCGCCAGCGTCTCATGCGCTTCAGGGCTGAGCGCGCCGAGCGACATGCCTGGCGTCACGAAACGCTTGCGGATCGCGGTGATCGCTTCGACCTGGTCGACCGGGATGCCCTCAGCTGGATAATTGAACTGGAGCAGATCGCGCAAGTACACCGGCGGTAGATCAGCCACCCCGCGCGAAAACTGCAGATAGGTCGAATAGCTGTCAGTCGCGACGGCGGTTTGCAGCAAATGCATCAGCGGGGCGGAATAGGCATGCGTTTCGCTGCCCAACCGCTGGCGATAGAATCCGCCAATCGGCAAGGTCGTTACTGGACTATCGAAAGCCGCCTCGTGCCGCAGCATCGCGCTCAAGTGCAACGATGCATAGCCTTCGCCCGAAATCTTGGCGGGCATGCCGGGGAACAGATCGTTCACCAGACTGCGCGAAAGCCCGACCGCCTCGAAATTATAGCCGCCGCGATAGCTGGAGATCACCGCGATCCCCATCTTCGACATGATCTTGAGGATGCCCTCGTCAATCGCGGTTTGGTGGCGCTTCAGGCAATCGGCAATGCTCATATCGCCAAACAACCCGCGTGCATGCCGATCGACGATCGCGGCTTCGGCCAGATAGGCGTTTACTGTCGTCGCGCCGACACCGATCAGCACGGCGTAATAATGGGTGTCGAGGCACTCCGCCGTCCGGATGTTGACGCTGGCATAGGACCGTAGCCCCTTGCGAACGAGGTGGGTGTGCACCGCCGCCGCCGCGAGCACGCCTGCTATCGCCACCCGGTCCGGCCCGACATTCTCATCTGACAGGAACAGCTCACTGCGGCCCATCCGCACGGCTTCCTCGGCTTGCTGGCGGATACGCTGAATGGCGTTGCGGAGCATTTCCGGTCCGCCCCCTGCTTCGAAGGTGCAATCGATGTCAGCCGTCTGTGAACCGAAATGCGCCTTGAGCCGATCCCAGTTGGCGCAGGTGAGCACCGGCGAATCGAGCACCAGCACAGCGCTTTCCGCCCCTGCCGGATCGAGGATATTGGCCAGATTGCCGAACCGCGTCTTCAGCGTCATCACTTGGCGTTCGCGCAAGGGATCGATCGGTGGATTTGTGACCTGGCTGAAATTCTGGCGGAAAAACTGGCTGATCAGGCGCGGCTTGTCCGAAATCACGGCAAGCGGCGTATCATCGCCCATCGATCCAACGGCTTCCTTCGCGCCTTCGACCATCGGCGCCAGGATCAACTCCATATCCTCCAGCGTCTGCCCCGCGGCGATCTGGCGGCGGATCAGCTCGGCGCGAGGATAACTGTGCGCATCGGCACCGGGAACGACCGGCAAATCGTCGAGCCCGATGAACTTGCCGATCATCGCCGCATAATCGGCCTCGCCCGCGATCCTGTCCTTCACCGCGCGGTCATTGAGCACGAGCCCCTCGTCGAGGTCGATCGCGATCATCTGGCCCGGCCCCAGCCGACCCTTTTCGATGATCGTCGTTTCAGGCACCACCACCATCCCGCTTTCCGAACCGACGATCAGCAAGCCGTCATCGGTACGGGTATAGCGCAGCGGACGCAGCGCGTTGCGATCCATGCCCGCGACCGCCCAGCGGCCATCGGTCATCGCAAGGGCCGCCGGGCCGTCCCAGGGCTCCATCACGCTCGCGAGATATTCGTACATCGCCAGATGTGCAGGCGGCATTTCGGCATTGGCCTGCCAAGCTTCGGGCACCAGCATCAGCTTGGCGGTGGGCGCATCTCGGCCCGAGCGGCAAATCGCTTCGAACGTGGCATCGAGTGCGGCGGTATCGCTCGCGCCTGCCGGAATCACCGGTTTGATATCCTCCGAATTCTCCCCGAACGACAGGCTTGCCATCTTGATCTCGTGGCTCAGCATCCAGTTCTTGTTGCCGCGGATGGTGTTGATTTCGCCATTATGGGCAAGGCAGCGGAACGGCTGGGCAAGCCACCATTGCGGGAAGGTGTTGGTCGAATAACGCTGATGGAAAATCGCGACCCGGCTTTCGAAGCGCAGATCGCGCAGATCGGGATAGAAGACCGACAGGCTCTCGGCGAGAAACAGCCCCTTATAGATGATCGACCGGCAACTGAGCGAACAGATGTAAAATCCCTG